>CAWUNX010000272.1:0-5585 GCA_963923905.1 uncultured Methylocucumis sp. | reverse complement strand
ATTCTACAGTATACCCCTTTTTTGTTCAGCAATAGTTGCGCCGAACTGTATTGGAGACAACCCTAATAATGTCGCCGACCTTAAAGGTAAAGTTCTCACCTTTTTAGGCGCTGCGCCTAGCAAGGAAAATCGCGAGTTAATTAAGATTACTGATGTTGAATATACCGCTGTGCTTTGTCCAAAAAGACAATAAACTCGCTTAAAAAAGTTCGGGTTGATACGCCACGCACCAACCCGAACACTCGCTGCTCGCTTTAATTTCGACATTTTGTTTCACCATCTTGTCGTTAGCAAAGAATCTCTGCTAACATCGAGGTTGTTTTGGGGATAACCCGAAGCATTTTAGGATTTAAGCACTCGTGTGCTTAAGACAATTTTTATGAAAAGGGTTTACTGAGGAGCGAACAATGAATATGAAGCTGGTAAATGAAAAACTAACAACCTGCAAAAAACTAATGGCACTCGATAAATTATGTACATTAAATAAATTAACCGCCTTATCATTAAGCATAGGCTTACTCGCAGGCGTTGCCACGTTCTTAGCCGTGGGACCATTAAGCGGCGTGTTTTTTATCTGGGCAGCCACCATCGCTTGGGCAGCTTATTTTTTACTGGGCGCCAATCAAGAAGCATTAGTAAATACAATTACTTGTGGTATTTTTGGTGTTGCCATGGCATGGCTTACCGCCGTGTTACTCACTCAAATCTCGCCTGATACCGCCTTAGGCTTCCCTTTCATGGCGGCATTAACGGTTACCTTAGCGGTCATAGTCTTATGTTTAGCCGCTAGCTGCCCTCGTTTAGCGTCAATTCCCGCGAGCGTATTAGGTTATTCATCCACCTTCGCCTATTTATTACAAACACCAGATAAACTGACTCAAGACGTTTTATTAACAGTGTCGTTAAGTAATCCGCTCTTAGTTATCTCAATCTCAATCGTAGTTGGCACTTATTTTGGTCAATTTTCAGGACAGTTAGCAGCCAAATGGACTAAACAATAGCTTTTTAGTCTAAGGTATCGGCACCAATAAGGTGCCGATATGACTGACTAATGCAAGCCCATATCACGCTTTTTAAAGCCTAAGCTTAACAAGCTAGCACCATACAACAACATTGTCACTCCCACCCAAAACGCCAACCAGGCAATGCGCGTCCATGCACTCCAGGTAAACCACATCGTAGCATCAACATAATTCACTAATACCGCTACCATCACAAAAACAGCTAAACCTAGCCGAACAAAAAATACCCATTCGTGCTTGCCCATACTTAGCAATTTATCCTGATGCAGTTTTCTCAACAATAAACCTGCGTTACACCACGCTCCTAAAGACGTTGCTAATGCCAAACCGGCATGGGCAAATGGTATTGCCAACACATTACCGAATAAACTAACCAGCATGGCGTAAATTCCATATCGAACTAATAAAGAATTTTGCTGCCTTGAAGTAAAGCCGGGAATTAATACTTTAATCAGCATATAAGCAGGTAACCCTAGTGCATAGGCAATTAAACTTTGACTGGTTTGGTTAACATCATGAATCGTAAACTCATGATATTGAAACAATGTCGTTAAAACAGGCTTAGCTAAAACAATTAACCCAGCCGTCGCTGGTAATGCCAATAGCCATACCATACGCACACCAGCGTTTAATGCTTGTTGAAAGGCTAGCACATCATTCGCAGCATGATGCTTGGCTAAATTAGGTAAAATGACTGCGGCTAACGCCATCCCCAAAACAGCTAATGGAAATTCCACTAACCGGTCAGAATAGTACAACCAAGACACGCTGCCGGGACTTAGTAACGACGCCACTAGCGTATCCAGCAACAAATTAATTTGTGTCACCGATACGCTAAAAATAGTCGGTAATAACAACGAAAAGAATCGACGCACGCCGGGATGCTTAAAATCAAACCTTACCCGCAATAAATTTAAGCGTGCTAATAAAGGTAGTTGTACGATGAGTTGTAATAACCCAGCCACGCTAACCGAAGCTGCTAACAACGTGACCGGTTGCGAACTTGAAGGCATAACAACCAACATAGTAATAATCATGACGATATTGAGCAACGCCGGTGTAAAAGCAGGCATAGCGAAATGTCCATGCGCATTTAACACACTACCCGCCCAAGCGACTAACGTCACAAACAACAAATACGGCATACACCATTGCAATAAAACCGCCGTTAACTCGCGTAGCTCTACTTGTATTGCAAACCCTGGTGCTAATACCCAAATCAGCAAAGGCGCGATAACCATGCCTATAAGACTGACTAAGGTCATCAATAACACTAAAGCGCCCGCGCTGTTAGCCATAAAGGTTTGAACCTGTATCTTATCTCCAGCCGCTTGATAGTCGGCTAATACAGGTATGAATGCATGAGCAAAAGCCCCTTCGACAAACAAACGGCGAAATAAATTAGGTACTTTAAAGGCAATAAAAAAAGCATCCGTAGCCAATTCCACGCCTAACGTGCGTGCAATCAACATATCGCGAACAAAGCCAAGCAATCGTGACAATAACGTTAAAAGACTGACAATAACAGTCGATTGGAAAAATTTTGCATTCAAAATGATAAATCCAAGTTGAGGAGTTTGACATAACAATAGTTTATCAGGATAATGCCCGATTTATTTAATCACGTCCTGTAATACGATACATTATGGCTAATACTCCACAAGCAAAGAAACGCGCCAAACAAGCGGAACAAAACCGTATGCGTAACGCTAGTCAACGCAGCAATTTGCGTACTTTTGTCAAAAAAGTCATCGCTGCGGTCAGAGAAGGTAACAAAGAGAAAGCACTCGCTGCATTTAAAACTGCAGAGCCTATTATTGACTCAGCTGTTAACAAAGGCATTATTCATAAAAATAAAGCCGCAAGAAGCAAAAGCCGTTTAAGCTTGAGAATTAAATCTCTCGCTTAACAGCGTTGTTAAGACCTGGTAGGTTTTAAAACCTACCAAGTTTCTTATCCTCATCAATCAGTGTCATCAAGCACTAGCGATGCTCTAAACTCGATATAGTCATCTTGAGTCACCAAGCCATCTTCATTGACATCCGCACAATCTGCTTGAACAACCCAGCATTGTTGATGCCATTGCTCAAATTGCTCAGCTGCATCTGAATCAAGTCGTTGCTTTAACAGACTAACTCGTTTAGAGGTTACTGGCGTCGAATTCGTTGCCATTTTTTGCTTAATAAAATTAGTAAACTTAGAGACTCGCGTATAAACCCCATAATAGCCCGCGCGCCCACAACCTTTGCCCCAACTGGTAACACCTGCCAATACCCATTTTCCGGCTTGCTTAACGACTAACGGCCCACCACTATCCCCTTGACAAGTGTCCCGCTTACCATTCGAATAACCCGCACACATCATACTGCTAGTAATCACATCGTCCCCATAAGCTCGCCTACATGCGGCATCCGACTTAATAGGCACGACGACTTCTTGTAACGCGCCTGGGCGGTTATCTTCCCCCTCACCTAAAGTCCCCCAGCCCACGGCAGTTGCTTGCACATCGACTAGGCTAGACGTTCCATTCACTAACGACAATACCTTAGCATTGAGCACCGGCTTTGCTAATTGCAGCAAGGCAATATCATTGTCTTTACTGTCATCACTATAGCCAGGATGCACAATGATGCGCTTAACTGAAACACGTTGCCCATTATCCTCAGTCAAATCATAAATTTTTGCGATAACATCAAAGGTTTTTATCGTTTCTCCGGGTAAACAATGAGCTGCTGTCACCACCCAATCCGACTTAATTAACGTCCCACCACAAAACTGACCATCATACGGAAACACTTTTTTGCTCACTAAAGCAACCGCCCAAGGCCATTCAGTTCGACCTGCATCTTGCCCACCTATAATTCGACTGTCAGCTAAAACCGCTTTACCAGCGAAGACTACCAACAATACTAAGGTGTGAGCGATAACTCGCCAACGATTTAAGCTCATATTAACTCCAAGTCTGTGTAGATTTTGCCTAGTATAGCTCAGCTGATTTGTAACCGCTATTGTTACCTTTGCAAAGCACAGCTATCACTGCATTTGTCACCGATTAGTAACAGAGTCTACATATAAACGACTTATTAACGCCGTACAGTGAGCAAGTGAACATCTGTTCACACCATACCTATAGATTGATGATAAAAACTTGGAGATATTTATGCGTTTGATGACTACGCTACTCGCTGCAGCGGCTTTAATCGCTTCGTTAGCACCTGTTGTAACTAATGCTGATGAGTCCGTGCAATTAGGACCTAGACCTTTTTTCCTTATCGACGATATGGCAAAAAGCCCGTTAAAAACTAAATTACAACAATGCAAAAATGGCCCGTTCTATAAAACCGATTTCTCTATCGGTCACCGTGGTGCAGCTTTGCAATTCCCTGAACATACCGAGCAATCGTATAAAGCCGGCGCCAAAATGGGTGCCGGTATTGTCGAATGTGACGTAACCTTCACTAAAGACAAAGAATTGGTTTGTCGTCACTCACAATGCGACTTACACACAACCACCAATATCTTAGCCACCGATTTAGCGGCTAAATGCTCTGTACCACCTGATTTTACTAGCGCAACGCCTTTTTCTAACGTGCAATGCTGTACTAGCGATATTACCGTTGCTGAATTTAAAACCTTAAAAGGCAAAATGGATGCCGGTAATCCTAAAGCAACCACTGTTGCCGAATACATGGATGCCACACCAAACTTCCGTACCGATTTGTATTCAGCAAACGGCACGTTAATGACACATAAAGAAAGCATTGCGTTATTTAAAAAATTAGGCGTAAAAATGACGCCTGAATTGAAAGCGCCTAGCGTCACCATGCCATTCGATGGTTTCACACAAGAAGCTTATGCACAAAAAATGCTTGATGAATATAAAGAAGCGGGCGTTAATCCTAAACGCGTCTTTGCGCAATCGTTTAACCAAAGTGACGTCGAATACTGGCTGAAAAACGAACCTGCGTTTGGTAAACAAGCGGTTGCATTACAAGATTTAAACACGTCGGAAGACGTAACGGCTGCTATGGCAAAAATCCCTGAGTTAGTCGCAGCTGGCGTGCAAATCGTCGCGCCACCTACCTGGACTTTAGTCACGTTAGATGCGAATAACAAAATTGTTGCCTCTGAGTATGCCAAAGCGCTTAAAGCAGCAGGCTTGAAAATTATTACTTGGACTTTAGAGCGCTCAGGTTTATTGAAAGATGGCGGTGGCTATTATTATCAATCAGTCACCGACGCAATCAAAACTGACGGCGACACAATGATTATGCTAGATGTATTAGCGCGAGACGTAGGCGTTATCGGCATATTCTCTGATTGGGCAGCAACCGTTACTTATTATGCTAACTGCATGAATTTAAAATAATAATAATATTGTCAGTGAGCCGGTCACTCGGCTCACATCCATCAGGTTATCCACAAAAACTGTGGATAACTTTGTGGATAACAACGGGATAAGCTTGCTAAGATATGAAAATTACAGTTGTTTTGTTAAATTGTTACTTTTTTAGTAACTACTCAGCCCGACCAAAAACCGCTATAGTAATAGCATGAAAATCA
>CAWUNX010000271.1:0-5595 GCA_963923905.1 uncultured Methylocucumis sp. | reverse complement strand
TCGTGGGCTCGGAGATGTGTATAAGAGACAGTTCTAAAATGTCAATTCCTCTATTATTTTTTAACAAAACTTTAAACATTTCTTTCAAGGTGAGGATATAACAATGATTGGTGGTTTAGTAATGATTTATGTGGCAATCTGGATTTACCAGTCAGCCATAAAAGCAGGCGTTAGCAATGTGTGGATGTGGGTTGGCATTTGCGCTGGCGCTTTTTTAGCCTCGCAATTCTTACTAGTAGACTTAAACGTTTATATTTTAGAGTCGATGAGAAGCGATGAAGGCGGTGCTAACTATGAGCGCGATTTAACAAGTGTCGGCGATAGAAAAAATGAAGGTGGCTTCCAAAGTGGTGGTGGCGCCGTTTTATCAACTTTCTTTGAATTAATGCCGCCTATAGCAGGTCTTTTGATTGTTGCTGTTATCCGTTGCCAGTTCATGTTAAAAGAAAAAATAGGCATTAATACCTTATTCACAGGAATGGGCGATATTTTTGTACAAACATTTAAAAGTGCTACGTCATCAATGAAAGACAGCATCAAAAAATAATTCCGCGCATTAAACACAAAAAGCTCAAGGTTTTACTTGAGCTTTTTTTATGCACTAAAATCAGCCTAAAACCAGGCTAACAATAAATACGATAGTCACAATAAATACTATCGTAAACACCACACCGACCGCGATATAAACCCACGCCGACCCTTGGCTAAAATCTTGACGCCGGTTATCGTCACTTTGCACGCCGACAAACGCCGCGACGACACTCTGAATAACTTGTACAATTGTTGGCTTTGCCATACCCTCTCCTATGTTTTTGCTAAAAATAGCATAGAATGAATGCCATTCGGCAAAATATTAACTTAAGAGCATCTTGTTAGCACGCATGAACCGAGCAAAACTATTCACACAACACCTAAGCCAACGCATTTTATTTCTCGATGGTGCAATGGGAACGATGATTCAAAGCTACCAACTTGAGGAGCGAGATTATCGTGGCAAGCGTTTCGCTGACTGGCCTGTCGACTTAAAAGGCAATAACGATTTGCTCACGCTGACCCAGCCTGACATTATTAAAGCCATACACACAGCTTATTTTGACGCAGGTTGCGACATTATCGAAACCAACACGTTTAACTCCAACAGCATTGGTTTAGGCGACTATCAGATGCAGGCGCTAGTATACGAGTTAAACATCGAAGGTGCTAAGCTCGCTAGGCAAGCCGCCGATGATTTTAGCCATAAAACACCGGATAAACCTCGTTTTGTCGCTGGCGTATTAGGACCAACCAACCGCACGGCCTCTATGTCGCCTGATGTGAATGACCCAGGTTTTCGCAACATCAGCTTTGATGAGCTTGTTGAAACTTACGCCGAAGCTACGCGTGGGCTTATTGATGGCGGGGCTGATATTATTTTGATAGAAACGATTTTCGATACGCTCAATGCCAAAGCGGCTGCGTTTGCGGTCGAAGAGGTATTTGATAACCTAGGCTTCACGCTGCCCATTATGATTTCGGGCACGATTACCGATGCCTCGGGCAGAACCTTATCAGGACAAACCGTCGGCGCATTTTGGCATTCATTAAAGCACGTTCAACCCATTTCATTTGGTTTTAACTGCGCATTAGGCGCTAAAGAACTGCGCCAGTATATTGAAGAATTATCGGCTATTGCTGACACACATGTGTCAGCTCACCCTAATGCCGGTCTACCCAACGCCTTCGGCGGCTATGACGAGTCTCCTGAAGCAATGGCCAACGAAATCCAAGAATGGGTCAGCAGTGGCTTTATCAACATTATCGGCGGTTGCTGCGGCACGTCACCCGCACACATCAAAGCCATTATTGACGCTGTTCAACACCTACCACCGCGCGTCATTCCAACCCTGCCTAAACAGTGCAAGCTATCCGGCTTAGAAGCCATGACGATTGCCGAAGATAGCTTATTTGTTAACGTGGGCGAGCGCACAAATATCACCGGCTCGGCAGTTTTTAAGCGCATGATTGTTGATGGCGATTATGAAAGCGCCTTAGCCGTAGCGAGGCAGCAAGTTGAAAACGGCGCGCAAATCATAGACATCAACATGGATGAAGGCATGTTAGATTCTAAAGCCGCCATGGTGAGATTTTTATCGCTGATTGCTGCTGAAACCGATATTGCTAGAGTGCCTATTATGTTGGACTCGTCTAAATGGGATATTTTAGAGGCCGGACTTAAATGCTTACAAGGCAAAGGCATTGTTAATTCAATTTCATTAAAAGAAGGTGAAGACAGCTTTATCCGCCAAGCCAAGCTGGTTAAACGTTATGGTGCTGCGGTCATTGTCATGGCTTTTGATGAAGTCGGTCAAGCCGATACCCAAGCGCGTAAAATCGAAATTTGCCAACGCGCTTATAAGATTCTTACCGAGCAAGTTAGCTTTCCACCTGAAGATATTATTTTTGACCCCAACATTTTTGCCGTTGCGACCGGCATTGATGAGCACAACAATTACGGCGTCGATTTTATTGAAGCGACTCGTGTCATTAAACAAACCCTACCCCATGCATTAATCTCTGGTGGCGTCTCCAATGTCTCGTTTTCATTTCGTGGCAATAACCCGGTGCGCGAAGCGATTCATGCGGTATTTTTATACCATGCGATTAAAGCAGGCATGTCTATGGGTATCGTCAACGCTGGGCAATTAGCTATTTACGAAGATATTCCAGCAGAATTACGCGATGCAGTAGAAGATGTCATTTTAAATCGCCATAATGATGCAACAGAAAATCTGCTTGCAATCGCGGAAAAATATCGCGACCAACAAAACCGCGAAACTAAAACCGAAGATCTCGCTTGGCGTAATTGGCCGGTCACTAAGCGTTTAGAACATGCGTTAGTCAAAGGCATTACTGACTTCATCGATGAAGACACCGAGGCGGCACGCCTTGAAGCCGAGCGCCCGTTACACGTGATAGAAGGGCCATTGATGGCAGGGATGAATGTCGTCGGCGATTTATTTGGTGCGGGTAAAATGTTTTTACCGCAAGTCGTTAAATCAGCGCGTGTGATGAAAAAAGCCGTGGCCTATTTAATGCCGTTTATGGAAGCTGATAAAACCGCAAGTGACCGCCAAACCAATGGCAAAATCTTGATGGCTACGGTTAAAGGCGATGTCCACGATATAGGCAAAAACATCGTCTCTGTTGTTTTACAATGCAACAATTACGACGTTATCGACTTAGGCGTAATGGTACCCGCAGAAAAAATTCTGCAAACTGCCAAAGCGGAGCACGTTGATATTATTGGCTTAAGCGGACTTATCACCCCCTCATTAGACGAAATGGTGCATATCGCGAGAGAAATGCAACGCCAAGGCTTTACCATCCCATTAATGATAGGTGGAGCGACTACGTCACGCGCTCATACCGCCGTCAAAATCGAACCGAATTATAGCGGTGCCACCGTTTATGTCACCGATGCCTCGCGCGCAGTTGGCGTCGCGTCTAACTTGCTTAGCGCTGATGCCAAACAAACTTATTTGGCAAACCTGCGCACCGAATATGCCGAAGTCAGAGAGCGGCATTTAGGCAAAGAACAAAAAGCTCAACAACATTCTATCGCCAATGCCCGCGCCAATCGTTTTACTGGACAAATACATTCGCCAACCAAGCCTAAGTTTTTAGGCGTTAAAACCATTACTGATGTCAGCCTTAGTACTTTAGCTGAATTTATCGATTGGTCACCATTTTTCCAAACTTGGGAACTGTCGGGTAGCTATCCAAAAATCTTTTCTGACTCCGTTATAGGCGACGAAGCCAAACGCCTGTTTAACGATGCGCAAACCATGCTAGCGCAACTCATTGCTGAAAATTGGCTAGGTGCGCGCGCTGTCATCGGTTTTTTTGCCGCCAATAGCGACGGCGATGACGTGGTTTTATATCGCGATGATGAGCGCGTAACGGTACTGGAAACCTTACACCATTTGCGCCAACAAACCGTCAAAGCACCAGGACGACCTAATTATTGTTTAGCCGACTTTATTGCGCCTATCAACAGCGGTATCAGCGATTACATCGGCGCGTTTGCGGTCACAACCGGCCTAGGCATAGAAAGCAAATTGGCCGAGTTTGAGCAACAGCACGACGACTACAGCTCAATCATGCTTAAAGCACTGGCTGACCGCCTCGCCGAAGCATTTGCCGAATATATGCATTTATTGGTAAGAAAAGATTATTGGGGCTATGCGGAAAGCGAAACGCTTGACAATGAACAACTAATCAAAGAAGCCTATAAAGGCATACGCCCTGCGCCCGGCTATCCAGCCTGCCCTGACCATACCGAAAAGGCCAAGTTGTTTGCGTTGCTTAACGTCACAGAAAATACCAGTATCAGCTTAACCGAAAGCTATGCCATGTACCCGGTATCAGCCGTAAGCGGTTGGTATTTTGCCCACCCTGAAGCGCAGTATTTTAATGTTGGCAAAATCGACCATGACCAATTGCAGGATTATGCCAAACGTAAAGGCATTGCCGAAGAAGTCGCTGCACGCTGGTTAGCAGCGCACTTACATCATTGAAATGAATATTTGCCAAGCCCTACACAGTTAATCAGACTTGATTTATTAGTGGAATTTGGATGGTTAAATTTTTTATTGTTGTGCAGGTTTTGTATAATGGCGTAAACCACTTGGTTTTATAAGGTTTTGGCCTATATTTTTAATGCTCGGAGTCAGTACTTCTGACACCGATTTTTTACTATCACTACACATAAAAAAACCAATGAAAATAAACTTGCATCAAACATCCAAAATCAGGGAAAAACTAAGTCGTTTCATGGTTCCTGCTCTTTTAGCATCGGGCTTATTACTGACGCCTAACGCTAATGCAGAAATTAACTTAGCCATTTACGGCGGAAAATCTTTTATCGATAACGGCGATTTAAATTTAACGCAAGGCAATACCAACTTAAATTATTCTAATGTCAGTTGGGAAGACAATTCATTCGACGAACCAGCATTTTATGGTGCCCGCATTGGCTATTGGTTTAATAACATGCCTAACTGGGGCGTGTCGGTCGATTTTGCCCACTTGAAAAACTACATAGTTGACACAGAGACCGTAGCAGTTAATGGTGTACAAAACGGCGTACCTGTTAACGGCAATATGCCTATTAATAGCACGGATTTAAAAGAATTTAATATGTCACATGGGGTTAACACATTAACCTTTAATGGTCATTATCGTTGGTTTCCCGCAGGCCAACGCGATGAAACTTTTTTAGGACGTATGCAACTTTATAGTGGCTTAGGCGTAGGCTTTGCAATTCCGCATGTTGAAGCGTTAGTCAATAGCGAAAAAACGTATGAATACCAAGCGGGTGCAGGCCCTGTTTTTAATGGAATGCTTGGCATTAACTACGACTTGTATAAATTCATTTCAGGATTTGCCGAATATAAACTGACCTATGTTGATGTTGAAGACGATTTAATCGGCGGCGGCACAATTAGCACTGAAACGGTAAACCACCAATTGATTTTCGGTTTAGCCGTGCATTTCGATATATAGCCCTTAGGCTCCGGTTATCAACAGATAACCGGAGCAACATAAGTTAACGAT
>CAWUNX010000270.1:0-5596 GCA_963923905.1 uncultured Methylocucumis sp. | reverse complement strand
TCGAGAACAACGAGGCTTGCGTCACCAAGTGCGCACTCCAAATCGGCGTGGTTCTTAACAGCAAGAACACACCTAAATGTACCGACAATGCCCCATAAAAAATTGCACTAGAAGGCGTAGGCCCCTCCATCGCTCTAGGTAACCAAAAACAAAAAGGAAATTGCGCCGACTTGCCACAGGCCGCTGTGAAGATTAATACTGACATTAACCATAACGCCGTTAAGCTTGCCGGAGAAGCGCTATTGTCTTTAAATAATACCGCTAATTGGCTGAAATGGTCACTTTCATGAAACAGCAAATGGCTCATCCAGGCGCCTAATAACAAACCAATATCGCAAAAGCGGTACACAGTATAAGCCCGTAACGCATTGCGCACCGGTTGAACACGATGCCGATAAAACGCGATTAATAAAAACGACGATACGCCAATAATTTCCCAACCGGCAAATAACATATCAATCGAACCCGACAACACGACGATATTAAGGCCCAGCGCAAAACCGAAAATAGTGATAAAAAAGCGTTTATAACCATATTCTCTGTGCAAATAATGTCGGCAATAACGCACGATGACAGAAAACACCACCCAAATAGCAAACAAATACGTCGCACCTATTTTGTCTAAATAAAACAAAACCGGTAACCGGTAATTGCCATGCTCATACAACGTAAACCATTCAAATTCGTGCGCAGGAAAACCTTGCCAAGCCCAAATACCTAATAAACAGGCAATTGCCAAACCCATGGCATGGGTCACCCAAAAACTTAAACGAGCAATCTTATGCTCATCTGAACCGAACAATGTGATTAACAAAATACCCATCAACGGTAATAATTGGCAACTGATTAACAAAGCATTCATGCTGCTCTCCTTAATACGTGCACTGGAATAGTCTGGGTTTGATTGGCGATGATGTGCTCTGAGCTTGCCCCCGTAGGCACATGACCATCGGCTAAACCCGCCACCGCTTCCCAACCTGTAGCTTGATACAATGAAATATCACGCGTGATAGGGTCGCAAGCAGCCAAACGCACCCAAGCATTATTCAACCACTCTACTAATTCAGGATTTAACTCAGCAAACGCTTTATCTAATAACGCAGTCGCTTGCTCAATTACAATTAATAAGCGCGCTGGCTCATGAACTTCTATCATTTGTGACGGTAAGCCGGTGCGTAAATCTCCTTCAACACCATTAGCAACGCCTAACAAGCCTATAACATTGTGAGGCAGCTTAGTACCCGCGCCATACACCGAGTTATCAATTCTGGAAAACAAATATTCCAAATTAATACCACCACAGACAGGAATCACAGCCGATAAAATACGGTTAATGGTCTTACCATCATGGTCAGTATTGGGATTGTAAGAATGCAAAAACGCGCGTCTATCCATGAACAACTGCTGTGTTAATGAGCGCCGCCCGACAACGCAATATAAATTATTAGAATGATTTAACTCCGGTCTCGGCTCAAAAATTGATGTGGCTCTGGTCACCACATGAGCATGAGCCTTATCACAGGTTTTAGCTTTTGGCGCTAACTCAAACCACCGGCAACGTTCTAACGCGTTTTTACGCAATGCCTCTTGCATGGCAGTTTGTAATGCAGCTAATGAATCTTGCGGATAGCCGCTGAATAATGCTTGATCAAGGTAAGTAATTTCATCACGACTGGTATTGTGTAACGCTGCAATAAAAGCCGTCGTTTCCGGAATCGCGATACCTCGCTCGCGTAATAACACGCGTACCTCGGCATTATTTGCCATCCAAGCAAATGCGCGTGCATTAGGTGCGCCCGGTTTGCCGGAACACGCGCCGCAATCATAAGCCGCAAAATGCGGGTTGTTAGTACTGCTAGAGCCATGCGCAATCACGGCGACAATCGGAGCAAAGCGTTCAGTTAAGCCAATGGTGCGCAACAAGCCTTCAATCTTATCGGCCATTTCTGAGTATGAAAAACCTAATAAACGACCTTCTGCATCCGGCTCATCATTTTCCCTGAGCAAATGTAACTGGGTATGCGCGTTTAATTCGCTTAATTTTTCTATCGCTAATAACTGAGGGCCTGGTCTAAATACATCCCAAACCATACGCGCGGCATAACCTAAGCCTAAAATTTGCGTATACAACCAACCTTTTAATAACGAATGCGGTTTTACATGCAGATCAGACCACCCATCAGTCAAACTCGCTTTCTCAGGCGTAGCATGTACGCTTTTTTCTACGATTAAATGCTTAGGCTTAAGAATATTCGGGCATTGTGCAACCGGATACGCATCGTCGAAACCTTGGTATAAAAAATCAATACCGAAAAAACCAGCCGCACCAAAGGTTTCTATTGCGGGATTAGCCGCTTCTAAATACCGACGTACTGAGCATTCTCTGTCGTCAATACAAAACAATGCCTGCGCGATAGGCAAATTCAGAGGCTTAACAGGAACATCTTGTGCTTTTAATGCGGCTAATAACTCATAGTGCAATGAATATTCCATCGCTTCATGCCAGACTTTCAGAGGCAGCGGAATATTAAGGTCTTTCTCATACTCAGCTAATAGCGGCACTTCACATAATTCAGGGGTGTTAACCACTTTAGTAAACTCTCCGCCGCGTTTATGGCGCAAAATGCCCCATTCAATCGCTAACTCCACCGCTATCATTTCAACCAAGCTAATGTCTCTAGGCTCTAATAATGCCTTAGGATTTTCTTCTAAAACCCTAACCATCCCCGACCAACCAGGATGCGCTAACAGCATTTCTAACAGATACTGCTCATATAATGGTTCAAAGCCAACAATTTTTTGCAAGCAAGTAGTAATGACCTGCTCAGGCGGCTGGTTTAATAACTCCAAACTGTCTTGGTCAGTAAACGGATACAGCGGTATTAAACTGTCATGACTTAACCGCCAGACACATTGCCAAAAGGACTCAGATTTCTTAGCCAAGGTCCAACGACTAATGCCTTGATCGAGAAAATTACCCAGCAACCGAAACAACACAGGGTGCGCTAAGGAATTTAAATCCACGGCTAAATGGCTTAACCAGCGGTTACGAATCCCATGATTAGCTAATGACACGGGCGGATAATGGCCGTTATCATCATCTTTGAATAAATGCTCTTTCAACGCCGCTTGCTCAGCCTCAGAACAGCCAGAATGCGCGAGCGCCCAAGCAATCGCCGTATCGGTGATACGACCTTGGCGATAACGCGCTTGGTAATCGGCTATCGGCAAATAGCTGCGTGCGCCAAACACTTTAGCGGCAATCGCCACGCCTTCGTGAAACGAATAGTTTTGTACGGCATGTAATGTATTATGATGAATAAAATCTTTAATCGGGCCTTGAGTCGGCAACCAGTGTGCAATATGCGCAATGGCCGAATTTAAATCAAACATAAAATCAGGTTTGCCAGCGGTCATAAAAACCTCCTTTACCTTTAAGCTAAGTCTTGTTTGATACGACGCGCCGCTAACGGATGATTCGCATAGGCTTGATGATATTCCAGGCCATAAAACTGACACGTACCGCCATGATCTTGGTAATCATGTTGAAATTCGTGTAAGAACTCCATAACCGTATGGTCTAATAAAAACGCATCATTCAGTTGAAAAATAAGGCTTTTACCCGGCTCAATGGTTTTTAACACGTTTTTCAATGACAACAAATTAGAGAAAATCGCCGCCCCTGAAATGTCTATCCAAATCGTGTTATCTCTTGATGAAACCTGAAACTCCATTTTGAACAAATTGCTAGGTTTAACACCACGAATTAAATGAATTGTAAACTTAGTCAAAATGCCGATAGCGACACCAATTAATAAATCAGTAGCGATGACACCAATAATAGTCACGACAAACATAAACAATTGCTCTTTACCTAAGCCCATGACCTTAGCAAATTCTTTCGGCGAGGCTAACCGGAAACCGGTAAACACTAATAACGCAGCTAAAGCGGCTAACGGAATGCTATGAATTAAACGCGGGAATAACACAACAAATAACAATAAAAATAAACCGTGGAAAAAATTAGCCCAGCCAGTTTTAGCACCATTATTAACATTAGCCGAACTACGCACGATTTCGGCAATCATGGGCAACCCGCCTATTGCACCGCAAATCAAATTACCAATACCCACCGCAGTTAAATCTTTATCTAAATTAGCATGGCGTTTATACACATCTAACTTATCGACCGCCATCGCACTTAATAAGCTTTCTAAGCTACCGACTAAACCAATACTTAACACCGCTTCCCAAAACTCTGCGGTAGCTATTTTGGAAAAATCAGGGAAATAAAAGCTAGCAGCAAAATTCTCCGAAATCGATACCAAAAACTTAGGGCCTACCGTTGCCTCATGATGCGGTAAAAACGTCGCATCAGGCAAAAACAAGTACATGTGCTCATGTTCCAAATCGAAAAATCGACCCAAAGCAATACCGACTAACACGACAATTAACGGTGCTGGAATCATTTTCAGCCAACGATTTTTGACCATAGACCAGGCAATTAAAATCGCCAGGCCAGTAAAACCAATCAGCGCAATTTCAGGATTTAAATTAACGAAGCTATGCGGGATTTGTAAAATCGTCGAAATTAAACTACTGCCTTTTTCCGGTGCCGTCCCCATCACGACATGGATTTGTTTAGCCATGATAATAATGCCTATCGCAGCCAACATCCCGTGAACCACTGAAGCCGGAAAAAAAGAACTTAACCGGCCTGCTTTAAACACGCCTAATAAAATTTGAAAAATACTTGCCACGACAATTGCCGCTAAGGTGTAGCGATAACCGGCCATCGCATCACCCTCACCTAATGACTGTACCGCAGCCAACACCACAACGATTAAACCCGCAGCCGGGCCATTAATCGTGACAAATGAGCCGCTAATGCGCGACACCAATAACCCGCCCACCATCGCAGTAATAAGACCTGCTGACGGTGGAAAACCTGACGCCATAGAAATGCCTAAGCATAATGGCATCGCAATTAAAAACACCAAAAAACCGGATAACACATCATTGCGCCAATGGGCTTTCAAACCCGCCAACCCCGTTTTTGGAATAACTGCTGCTAAATCTCTCATTCTCATACTCCCTCAGTGACTTGACATCCCTAGCGTGTTATCACGTTATGATTAAACTGAGCAAACTAGGGTTGTACGTTATTCATGATTCATAATGTAACTGCTAGGGTTATAGCAATTATCAAGCCAATACAAAAAATAAATTAAGCCGTTGATATTTAAAAGAATAAGAAATATGAACGCGTCATATTGAATGGAGAGTGGTGGTTTTTTCCAGATGATAGCAGTTGAAAACAACCAGTAAGGTGGTTTTGAACCACTTTGCATTGAATATCAGTGGCTATGCTGCGAGATAGCCCATTGCAGGCGGCTGCTTTATCTGCTTAAATGCTCTAGGTTGTATCGTTATCTGGCGTTGTTGCTATTGCTGAAGATATATTGAAGGGGGAATGATATGAAAATTAATAGATTATATGATTGCTGTTCTTTTTTAGTCGGCATATTGAAACTGTTTAAATTTTTTGTAACTACTCAGCCCGACCAAAAACCGCTATAGTAATAGCATGAAAATC
>CAWUNX010000269.1:0-5620 GCA_963923905.1 uncultured Methylocucumis sp. | reverse complement strand
AGAGACAGTTTCTACAGGGTATCAGTCTTTTCGCTGGTCAATCTAGCCATTGGCCGCATGGTTTAATCGAATTTGAAGCTCCTGCGTTCACGTTACAACTTGTTGGCACACCGGTGGAGCGTGTAGGCCAGTGTCTTGAGTTTGGTTATAGACATAGTAACTAGCAAGTGTTTTATATAGGTTGTTTTTTCGGTTGAACAATTCCATCCACTTTTATCTCATGCTAAAAACTTATTTCTTTAGTTTTAAACTGACTTCTTTGATTTTAAAAACGTAGAACATCAGATAGAATTTGATTTCTGCTTAGTTTAATTTGTTAGCAACTTTGCTTATTTATTAGTCTATATTTTTTAACAATTCTTTGGAGATGCTTTATATGATTATTAAGGGTACAAACAATATCGATACATTAGATGGCACATCCGATGCCGATTCAATTTATGGCTACGCAGGTGAAGACGTTCTAATGGGTGGCGCAGGAAATGATTTATTAGATGGTGGTATCGATTTTGATTTACTGTACGGTGGTGCAGGAAACGATACTTATATTGTTGATAGCGACGATATGGTAAGTGAAGACGATGGTTTTGGTGGCGATTCTGGCGGCGTTGACCTAGTGAGAGCTTATGCTAATTATCACTTAGGCGATTATGTTGAAAATTTAACTTTATTAGGTAGTTCCACTAATGGTGTAGGGAATGCTTTAAACAATATCATCAAAGCTAATGCTAATGGATGCCAACTTTTGGGCGAAGAAGGTGATGATAGTCTGGTCGGTGGCAATGGCAATGATGAGCTATCTGGTAGTGCGGGCAATGATTCTTTGCAAGGTGGCAATGGTGATTTGGCTTGATGGAGGCGAAGGGAATGATAAGCTAGATGGTGGCGCTGGCGACGATAGATTAATAGCTTCTGAAGGAGGGAATAACACGTTATATGGAAAGGCAGGTATTGATGATTTTTTCCTAAATAATTCAATAGGAAATAACTTTGTAGATGGCGGTACCGAGACTGATAACATTTATGCTGAATCTACGACTGGAAATAATACAATCAAGGGTGGTGCTGGATTTGATTGGATAGATATTCAATCTTCTAGTGGCAACAATAATATAGATGGCGGAACAGAAGATGACTCTTTGCACGCTAGTTTCTCATCTGGCAATAATACGATCAAAGGTGGGAGTGGCAGTGATTATATCGATATGGTTAACTCAAGCGGTGTGAGCTATATTGACGCCGGTATCGGCGACGATGTTATTAACGCCTATAGTGTTACTAATTCCAATACTTTTTTGGCAAATGATGGCAACGATACTATTTATTTATTTGGATATAGCGATACAGGGTTGATTACTCAAAAAGTCAATGGTGGTGCAGGCGTTGATTCTTTATCGATAGGTTCGGCTGGAAACGCTGCTTTGGTAATGAATATAAACGCAGCAGCAGGTTCGGGCACTATCATTGAAGGCAATAGTAAAATTCAGTTTAGCAACATCGAATCCTTAAGCATTTCTGGTACGCAGTTCTCTGAAGCAATCACCGGGGGCAATGGTAATGATAGCTTATATAGCGGCGGCGGTGACGATACCATAACAGGTGGTTTAGGCAATGATTACCTTGAAGGTGATGCTGGCAATACGGTGTTAATTGGCGGAAATGGAACCGACACGCTTGTAGGCGGTACGGGTGTAGATCAATTCAGATTCAATGACATAAGCGATAGTATCGACACTGTTATAGATTTTATTTCCGGAACAGATAAAATCGCTATCAATGCTGCTAATTTTGGTGGCGGTTTAATTTCTGGCGTTTCATTGAGCACGAGTCAGTTTGTGACGGGCCAAGCAGCCGCAACAAGCACTGAATTGTTTATATACGATAATGACAATGGTAGCCTGTATTTCGATCAAGACGGTAACGCTAGTGGTTATACTCAAGTTCAATTAGCTGTTTTATCGCCAGGGCTTACATTGAGCGCAGCAGATTTCTTAATCATATAATGGCCTAACGCATTATTATTGCCTACGAATAACTAGAACGATAGCATCTACCTATCCATAACCAATGCATACCGTCTTACGCTATCGTTCTTTCTGCTAGACTTTTTTAACAACGCGAATTCGTACAATAAGTGCAACGCCATAGAAGTGCGGTTTGAATCAAAAACGCTTACGAGCACTCTATCTAGCGTAATTAAATCTATATCAAACTGGCTTGACTGGTTATTGGTTGCGGAAAGCTAACAATACCACTAAAAACCATGATTGACTGTCTCACGTTTCAACCCACCAGAACCTAACGCAGTTAATGAGCTAGCTTGCTGAGTATCACAAAAATCATTGTTTAAGGTTTCGGTCTCAAAGTCAGGACTACCTAAATTAGCTAATACGCCGCTTAAGTTTAATTGCGGCGTGGTCACATTGATGTGACCATTAACGCCGGTTTTAGACGCGGCTTGAATGACGTTAAAGCCGAAAATAGACGGTGACCATAACACTGATGAGCCACCGATTAATAATGAGTTGCCATTAGGTATTAAAGCCGATGCATTAACATTTATATTACCTCCGTGACCAGACTGCGCATTGGCTTGTAAGGCGCTATTTTCCATGACAAAGTTATGCGTATTAACCAGGATATTACCGCCATTACCATCCTGATTAAGAACCGTAGTTAACAACAGTGAGTTTTGTAAGCGTAATAAATTCGTAGTATCGACATGAATATGTCCGCCATCGCCGAATAAGGTGTCTGTCGTTATCTTGGAATTAATAAGTTCAAGAGTAGGCGTAGAAATGTTAACACTAGAGGTAGTGCTATCATTCGCTGTGCTAGCTAGATTAATAACGCCTTGATTTAATCTCATCCAGTTATCAACGATGATTTCAACATGTCCGCTAGCACCCTGCGCCGAAGGCCCTTTGAAGGCTAACACACCCGTAAACTCCTGACCCTGGCCATCAATCAATAACGTATCGGCTTCAATCTTAATCGTTCCTGCTCCACCACTGCCAATAGCATTGGTAAAAATACTGCCGCCACTGACTATATTTAAGTGTTTGGCAAGTACGCGTACCAGTCCGGCATTGCCGCTACTACCCCATAGTCCAGATGATTGAATGCCGGTATTTGAGCGCCAATCATCGCCTTTTATCGTGAGATTATCGAAAGCAACCTTAACACGTCCGGCGTTACCTTTCCCCCATGTAGAGGAGCTAATAGAGCCGCCGTTAGCAATCATAGCCTCTCGGCCTTTAATATCGACGACGCCGCCACGCCCTGGACTGCCTGGTAATACTGCTGAGAAAATTCCGGTAAAATCTTGTTTAGCCGCACTGCCGTCGATTTCAAGATAGTCAGCAGTGATTTGCACCCGGCCTGCATCGCCTTTGGATTCTGTTAATGAGCTAATCTGACCGCCACTAGCGATTTTGAGTTGCTTCGCGTTAATGTTGACTAAGCCAGCATCACCTGTGCCTTTAATCGCATCAGAAAAAATACCTGTTAGCGCACGGCTACCTTTTTCTATATACAGCCCATCGGTGTTGATATTAATCGAGCCAGCATCGCCGCTTGAGTAAGTCGATGTGGCAATCTGACCGCCGTGATTGACGTAAACCTGCTCAGCGTCAATGTCTATCGTTCCAGCCGCACCGCTTCCTAATGTTTCAGAGCTAATAAGGCCACCTGTGACCTGTAATTCTTTAGCCTTTATAGTAATAGACCGGCTATTACCAGAGGCATTAAACCCTACGTCCGAGAAAATTCCCGTGTCAAAATGACGACTATTAATCGACAATCGCTCTGCATCAATGTCGATACGACTTGTGTGACCGCTGCTTTTTGCAGTAGAAATAATGCTGCTGTCCAATAAATTAAGTTGCTGTGCCAATAGGTTAATCCTAGCCGCATCGCCTTTTGCATTAGCATAAGCAGCAATAACACTATCGAATAAGTTAAATTCGCGCGCTGTTACATCAACGCCTGTCAGGTCAGGAAGCGCTGGCGTATCGCCATTATTGGAATTAATCAAGCGAGTATTAAACAAATTAATGCTATCCGCCCATAAACTCATGCGTCCTGCACCGTTACCTGCGGTATATAAATCGGCATAATCAGCTCCTGAGCGCCCATCAATGATAATGTCGCCGGCGTTATCTTGTGTTGGTAAGGTAGTCCCCAACCCATCAGTAAGATTAAACTCGGCTTTACCTTGCTTAGCGATTAGTTGCAGTTCACCTTCAGGCGCTACTAACCACGACTCTTGCGTAGGCAAGTTGTGTATATGAATGTTACCTGCTACTAATGCTAAAGTTTTGCCATTCGCCACTCGTAACCGCGCGCCCTCTAATGCGATTAAGCCATTATTAACTTCTGATGTCCCCAAAAAGCCAAACGCCGATGGCATAGCGCTGCTTAATTGACTAGTGGTGTTTACGTTGGCGTTAAACGCCTTGCCATCATTAAACGTTAACTGGTCAGCAGTCGTTGCATGAAAAGCTCCCGGTACGTCTAACACCGCATGTTCACCGAAAATAATGCCATTGGGATTGATTAAGTAAAAATCGGCATTGGGAATGCTGGATGCCAGTTTACCGTTAATCATCGAGCGTTCTAAGCCTGTGACGCGAGTAATGACGTTTTTTAATGCCGCACTACCAGTAAATTCTACGGTTTGTCCTGGTTTAATCGAAAAATCAGTAAAACTATGAAATAAGTTACGCCCCGTAGTCGTTCCTAAGCTTTGTGGAATGAGCACATAATCACCGGTAAGCGTTTTAGCTGCGCCTACACTACCATCTGTCACCAAGCCGTTAGACGATACTAATCTTGGTAATAGTAGTAGCCCAAGCCATATTAATCTATGCATTGATGTCATTTTCATAACCAATTACCCGCTAAGATAAACGGCGACCAATAAAACGGGTTCGCCAAATCGCTACGTTTTAATAATTTGAGTTGTGCTTGCCGTAACGCTTCAGCTTTGCTAATGCCCGGTTGAGTCAAGCCACGATAAAACTCGGTCATTAATAAAGACGCCGCCTCGTCTGAAACCGGCCATAAACTACCTAACGCGCTGCCGACATTAGCTTTTAGCGCAATACCGATTAAACCGAGTGGCGCTCTATCGTCGCCTTCAGCCGTTTGACAGGCGCTTAAGGTAATCAATGAAATCGGTTGTTGTTGAAATTTATAGCTTTTTAATAAGCTTTCTAATTCATTAATATTGAGTAAATTATCATAAGCCATGACAAAACTGGTTTCGGCGGTTTTACCAAATACGCCATGTGATGCAATATGCACTACCGAATAAGGCTCTGTTAACGCCTGTTGCTTGAATTCCTCGACAGTAAAGCTTTCATTTTTAAGCGTGGTATTCGGCATTTGTTGGCTGAGTTGTTTTATTTCCTCGTCAACTCCGGGCAAACTTAACTGTTCCGTCAATTTTTGTCGGAATGCAGGCGTACTCATTAAACGCTGTAAATTTAAGTCTCTATCGACTGCAAGGCTACGCGTGTTAGCGTCATCTATCGGTAACGCGCGGCTTTGTCTGTTACCTCGCCCTCGCTCGTTAGATGCTGACAACGCTTTAAGCATACTGGCGGGGAAATTTTCT
>CAWUNX010000268.1:0-5640 GCA_963923905.1 uncultured Methylocucumis sp. | reverse complement strand
TCTGGAAATGCCTGATAGCTGTTTGGATATTGGTTTCCAACACTTGCAATTTTTTACAAGCATCCATACTCTCGGTTACTTGCGCAAAATCACCGCTTAACATCGCTTCTTGTCCGATGATTTTTAAATCATCTGCTGCATAATGTAGAGCAGCAATCAATTCGTTGACTTTGGCTATGGCGGCTTCCGGTAATTTTTGCATGTGCATTCTCCATCCGTTACAGTTGATTTGCAGATTAGTGTGTAATCGCTGTGATTTTTCAAACTCTGCCATTACTTACGGCATGGGGCTAGTATCGGATAAATCAGCGTTACTGTAATGGGAGAACTGTGGGAGTTTTTGACGCTATTCAATGCGTAGCAACATAGGAAAAGTATAAGAAACCGGTATACGTTTCTCTTTTAAGAATCAAAGCTCTCTGCGTCATTGTTGAAATTTCACTGAGTAGGCGTGGTAAAACAAGTCTACGGTCATTGCTTTCAATCGATTAAAGGGGTTGGTTGCATTTCACCAAAAGTTTGTATGTATTCTTGTACTTCGGCATCTTGATTGAGGTCGATTTGCGAATGTAAGCTGCGAAAAAAAAAAGCATCCCCTACTCTTTTTTTCTTGCATGGTAATCAATGTGTGCTTGATGAATCACCCATGTCAGGTAACATAATTTTGTCATTTTGCTCGACGTCTATTGCTGATGTGGCGATGGTTTTTTTTCATGCGTGTCAATCGTTGCGGTAAAATACGAACGCAATCCTAAAATTCCTTTTAATATTGCCCATTCTAAGCGTTACTTTAGAATCCGTCGGGAAATTGCTTTAGAACTTAAAGAGGTGCGCGAAAGTTATACGCAGGTCTATTAGCCTGGTGTTTTGGGATTTCCTATCAGTAATCCAGGCGATTAGCTTTAAAGGAATGCCGCTAGGTTACTGCTCTCATGTATAGCGACCCACTTTTTCTTTATCACAGATTTTATGATGGACAAAAGCTATCCCCTTAGCTCAGCGCAATTTGATATTTATCTCGACCAATTAATCTATCCAACCTCATCGCTTTATTCGGTTGCTAAGGCGGTGTTTATCGATACACCTATTGATGCCAGCGTATTCAAGCAATACTTACAAGCCTTAATTGAGCAACATGACTCGCTTAGGCTGCGTCTATGTGGGGAAAAAGATGCACCACGCCAAGAGTTTTTATTAAGCGGCGACGTTGAATGGCAGCAAGTTGACCTTAGCCATTACCAAAACGACCAAGATGCTGTTTTACAATGGCTGACTCATGAGGTCAATCAAGCCATTGATATGTTTAGCACACCGCTTTACCGTTTTTACTTGATTAAACTGTCGGCCAACCGGTATTGCTGGCTGCATAAGTATCATCACCTGATTGCTGATGGTTGGACGGTTCATATTTATACCAAACAAGTGCTTAGCGCCTACTTTGGTAAGACAAAACAACAGGACTTTTCCACTCCTCATACGTCTTATATCGATTTTATCAATAAAGATTGTCAGTATTTAAGCTCGTCCCGCTATCAACAAGATAAAAATTACTGGTTGTCCAAAACGTGGTCTATGTCACCTGCATTGGTTAAAAAGCCGCTGCACGATAAAAAGCCAACGCATTCAGGTCAATTGCGTTTTCATTTGGACGCAGGGTTAAAAACCAAGCTTCTGACGCTAGCCAAACAAGAACAGAGCAGCTTGCAGCAAATTTGGCTAGCGGCAATTTATTTATATTTTTTTCGCATTCATGCCATCAATCATTTAGCCATTGGGCTATCACTGGCAAACCGAGCGAATAGCGAAGAAAAAACGCTCGGTGGTATGTTGGCAACGACGATTCCTGTTGCGATTGCTGTTGGCTCTGACAGTACCGTACAACAGCTATTGCAGCAAATAAGAGTGCTATTGCGTAGGGATTATAAGCATCGCCACTTTCCTATCACCCAGTTAGTTAAACTATTAGGAAAACATCACAACACGGAAGCATCGCTGTTCCAAGTCGCTTTTACTTATCACAGTTATGACTACCAAGCACTTGAGCTAGGCGATATATATCAGTCCATTTTGCTACAAAGCGCTGAAAAACAATTGCCACTATCAGTATGGGTCATCGACTCATCAACAACGACTCAACCGGAAGTCGTGATTGATTTTAATGAACACTACCTTAGCCATGCACAAGCTTTAGTGTTTAAAAGAGTTTTATTGCACTTATTGGCAACACTAACTGATTTCATTCAATCGCCCATCGGCGCGTTGCCGCTCATCTCAGCGGAACAACGCCAATATTTGCTAACAGGGCTGCATGATAATATTTACCCAAGACCAGCAAATAAAACCATCAAGGACTTAATATCAGCTCAATTTTTAGCCGTGCCTGACAATATTAGTTTTATTTATCAGGAACATGCGCTGAGTTATCGCGTATTATCGCTTAAGGTGAATAGCTTAGCGGCGCTTTTACGAGCCAAAGGCGTGGCTCGTGGTGCTATTGTCCCGGTGTGCATGGAGCAAGGATTAGAAATTCCTATTGCTTTATTAGCTGTTTTGCACTGTGGCGCCGCATTTTTTAACTTAGACCCTAAATGGCCTGAATTGCGGCTTAAGTATTTACTAGCTAAGCAAGACTACCCAGTATTGTTAACCAATGTAGCGAGCATTGCATTACAATTCGCGGATAAAGCCGTTATTCGTTTGGCTTATGAAGACTTGCAAGAATTGCCGCACAGCATAGACGCCATCAACGCGCCAGATGATTTAATCTATTGTTTCAGTACGTCAGGCACGACCGGCCAACCTAAAATCGCGCAAAATATCCACCGAGGTATTTTAAACCGCTTCCTTTATATGAATCGGATGTTTGGTGCAGGCACTGAACACAGAATTCTGCAAACATCAGGCTTTAACTTTGATTCATCTATATGGCAATTGTTATGGCCATTATGCAATGGCGCAACCGTAGTCATACCTGAACAGTTACAACGCCATAATATTCGTCAACTCCTGCACTTAATAAGCGTTCATGGTATTACCATGACTGATTTCGTGCCGTCTTTTTTTGCGGTGTTTGTTGATTATCTGCAAAGTGAGCCGTCCAGCACGGACAGTTTAACAAGCTTGGCGGTTTTGCTTATCGGCGGTGAAGAAATGGATATTCAGGTGACTAATCGCTTCAAACAGCTTTGTCCTTGGGTTAGGGTTTTTAATACCTATGGCCCGACTGAAACATCAATTGGCGTTATTTTTCAGGAGTTGCATGGGCATAACAATCTTTCAGCGCCGTTAGGTCGGCCTATCGATAATGTCTACGCATTGATTCTCGATAATAACCATAGCTTATGCCCTTTCGGCAGTCCGGGTGAGTTGTATCTTACCGGTGAGTGTGTCGGTGCAGGTTATCTAGGTAACCCTGCGGCAACGCATGCGGCTTTTATCGATAATCCGTTTGCGGAAATTCCTTATCCAAAACTTTATAAAACAGGCGATAAAGTTTGTTATGGTGATGATGCAGCGCTTTATTTTTTAGGGCGCGTCGATGAACAATTAAAAATCAATGGCATACGCATTGAGCCTAAAGAAATTGCCTTAACCATAGAGCAGTTGCCTAATGTTAAAAAGGCCTTGGTAACCCCATACACGCTGGCTTCTGGTCGAAAAATATTAGTCGCTTATGTGCAGTGCTACGCTGAATTAGCCATCGCGGAAAATGAAATTATCGCGTTTGCTAAGAGCCACTTGCCTTTATCGATGATACCAGAAGCCATTGAAATCATAGATGAATTCCCCTTGCTAGCCAATGGCAAACTCAACATCAAGGCTTTGCCAAAACCACGCTTAACGCTTCAGCAAGGCCCAATAATCCCACCGCGCACTGCACACGAGCAAATGTTACTAGACATTTGGCAAACGGTGTTAGAAAAACCTATAGCCAGCATGACGAGTCATTTTTTTGCTTTAGGAGGCAACTCGTTATTGTTTGTCAGCCTTATTACTCAAGTAGAAAAGCAATTTAATATCCAACTACCCTATAAAGAGCTTTCAGAGCTATTAACCTTAGCGTCAATGAGTGAAAAAATCGTGGCAGCGATTGAAAAACCATTGATACCACAACCAACAATGCATCAAGCAATCGTAGGGTCTGAGCCAATCGACCTAGAGCTGTACCGAAAGCTTTTATTGGTCACCGCAGATTGGGAAGGTGTTAAACATAACTCTGATGCCATCATGACCGGATTAAATACGGAAATCGAAGCCGTGCCGCTATTTTGGTGTCTACAAAACTACGCTGAATTAGCTCAATTAGGCTTGCATTTTGCTGGAGAGCGTCCTGTTTATGGTCTGCGCTCCGGGCATAATGTAATGGAGTACAATCGGCAGACGATTTATCAATTAGCGAGTCATTATGTCAAAGAAATACTCGCACTGCCTTTTTCCGGGCCTTATATTGTTGGTGGTAATTGTCAGGGGGCTTTAATTGCCATGTCAGTGGCTAAGCAGTTATGGATGAACGATAAAGAGGTTCGCTTACTTTTTGCCATGGAAGAAAACCCAAAAAACCTTTATCACGGCAGGATTGCGATGATTTTCGGACGAGACAGCAAATTTAATCCCTACCAAGATAATGCCGATCCAATGCCAGAATGGTCAAAATACTACCGTGGCACCATAAGTTACGATGAAATTTCAGGTAAACACGGTAAGTTTTTTTATTCCCCGAATATTGAAACCTTAGTTGAGACTTTAAAGCGGCGTATTAAAGAAGTCATGGTTTAATTAAACGCAGAATGAGCCTGGCTCGATAACGTTAACGGTGTTCATATAAGCTTATAAGGCAAAACAAACTTTACAATGCCTGCCTCCTGGCGAACTAAGCTTCTCAAACCTAACAACTTGGCTATCTTTTTATAGCTCCCAATCCTCTAATGACAATCCGCTGACCCGAGTAAACTCACGGGTATTATGCGTAACCAAAGTTATATTGTTTGCCAATACGATAGCAGCAATCATAAAATCATTAGCACCAATCGGCTGGCCTATTGCACTTAATTCGGCACGAATTTTTCCATAAGCTAGAGCCGCTTTGTCATCAAAAGGCAGCGATTGAAAATGGGCGCAAAAATTTTCAACTTTGGATAAGCTCCTCTCAGGATTCTGGCTTTTTATCGCGCCATAAAACAGCTCTGCTTTAACCACCGAACACAATAGTATTTGCTTAGGTTCGCATAACTCAAGGCGTTGTTTTAGTTTTTCTGAGCGTTTATTTAGAAAAACGATACACGCATTACTGTCCAATAAATAGTTCATCAGGTTCTTTTAATGGTAATTGTTCCGGGCGTTCTATCGGGTCATCAGCGAGACATCCGTAGGTTTGATTAATAAAAGTCAACCAACTTTGCCGCTCAATAATTTCTTGACGCGGCTGAATAATCACAACCAGCTCGACATCTTGATTGGCGTATTCGGAAGGCAGCGTTAAATGCAGTTGGGCGTTGTTTTCTATATGGGTGGTGAATTGTAGGGTTTTCATGACTGCTTATCCTATGAATAAGTAAGTTGGCATAAATTTCATGGTATACTCCACACGTTTAAGAATTCGGTTTTTCAGCAAACAACTGAAAGCGTAAAGACATCAAAGTA
>CAWUNX010000267.1:0-5643 GCA_963923905.1 uncultured Methylocucumis sp. | reverse complement strand
TTTCGACAGCGACTAACGCCATAATGCCTTTATCAATGCGTCCTACCACTTCGCAAGCGACTGTTACTTGCGCCGAGCTTACTCGTTGAATCACCGTAATCATGCTAAACCAAATAACTCGCGCATTTTTTGCCCAGGTCTTTCGGCACGCATAAACGCTTCGCCGACTAAGAATGTGTAAATATCATGGTCTTGCATGAGCTTGACCGCAGCTTGGTCATGGATACCGCTTTCGGTGACGATGAGTTTTCCGTCAGGAATAGCATTTTTTAAGTCTAATGTGGTGTTTAGCGAGGTGTTAAACGTGCGTAAGTCGCGGTTGTTAATGCCGAGTAACGGGGTTTGCAGCTTTAAAGCGCGTTCTAGCTCTTCGGCATCATGTACTTCAACGAGTACATCCATGCCTAGTTTAAGCGCCGTTTGCTCAAGTTCGTGCATTGCTTCGTCGGTTAAGGCGGCGACTATCAGCAAAATACAATCGGCACCTAAAGCCCTAGATTCATAGATTTGATAGCTGTCAATCATGAAGTCTTTTCTTAATACCGGTAACGGGCAACGTTCCCTGACCATTTGCAGGTACGCTTCTGAGCCTTGAAAGAAATGCTTGTCAGTTAATACCGATAAGCAGGTGGCTCCATTCATCGCATAGTCTTGGGCAATCGTGACTGGTTGGAAATCTTCTCTAATCACGCCTTGGCTGGGTGAGGCTTTTTTAATTTCAGCGATGATAGCCGGTTTTTGTTTTGACGCTTTGTCCAGTAATGCGCGATAAAAACCACGCGGGGCTTGTACCGCTTGTGCCATGTCTTGTAATAAGTCGATAGACATGTTTTGTTTACGGTTAGCCACTTCTTCGGCTTTTTTATCGAGGATTTTTTTGAGAATGTCAGGTGTAGAGTTAGTCATGTGGGCTGTTAAACGTTTGGCTATAGGCTATAAATTGGTTGAATTTGGTTAAGGCTAGACCTTGGCTGAGCACATTTTCAGCTAAGCTAATGCCTTGTGCTAAGGTGTCAGTGAGGTTGGCAGCGTAAATTGCTGCACCCGCGTTGAGTTTAACAATATCCAGGGCGGGGCTGGTTTCATTGGCGAATACGCTACGCATAATCCTTAAACTATCCTGTGCATTTTCGACGGTTAAAGTCGACAGTGGCGCTGACTCGATGCCAAATTGCTCAGGGGTTATTTGGTAGCAGATGATTTCGCCGTTTTTCAATTCGGCAATCGTGGTTGGTGAGCTTAAGCTGATTTCATCTAAGCCGTCTTCAGCGTGTACAACTAACACATGTTGACTACCTAATTTTTTTAATACCTGGGCCAGCGGTGTTAGCCAATCGCTACTGAAGACGCCAATAAGTTGATTAGGTGCTGAGGCGGGATTAGCCAATGGACCTAATAGATTAAATAAGGTTCTGACGCCGAGTTGTTTGCGCACGTTAGCGGTATGTTTCATCGCGCCATGATGTTTAGGCGCAAATAGAAACCCTACGCCTAACTGTTTCACACAATCGGTTACTTGCTCTGGCGTTAAGTCTAGGTTAACGCCCGCCGCTTCCAACACATCAGCGCTACCACACAACCCCGATACCGAGCGATTACCATGTTTAGCGACTTGTCCACCTGCCGCCGCAACAACAAATGCGCTAGTCGTTGAAATATTAAACGTGTTGGCGCCGTCGCCACCCGTGCCGCAGGTGTCGATTAAATGCTTTCCCGTCAATTGAATCGGTGTTGCGAGTTCACGCATGACCTCAACGGCTGCGGCAATTTCATCTACAGTCTCGCCTTTTAAGCGTAAGGCGATTAAAAATCCGGCGATTTGCGCCTCACTGGCTTGACCGGTCATGATTTGCCGCATGACTTCACGCATTTCGTTATGGCTTAAATCATGCCGGTTTAATAAGTGTTGCAAGCTTTGTTGAAGCGTCATGCGTGACTCTCTCATCGGTCTAAGAAGTTTTTCAATAAATCATGCCCGTGTTCGGTTAAGATGGATTCGGGATGGAACTGTACGCCTTCTATGTCTAGGGTTTTATGCCTAACCCCCATGATTTCTTCGATTTGCCCTTTGTCATCTTGGGTCCACGCGGTGATTTCTAAGCATTCTGGTAGGCTGTTTTGCGCAATCACAAGCGAGTGATAACGCGTTGCCGTGAAGGGATTATTAAGCCCCGTAAACACGCCAGTATTATGATGATAAACCGCAGAGGTCTTGCCGTGCATAATGCTTTTGGCATGGATAATGTCGCCGCCAAACGCATGGCCTATGCTTTGATGGCCTAAGCAGACACCTAAAATCGGCACGCGCCCGGCAAACGTTAAAATGGTGGCAACCGAAATACCGGCTTCTTTAGGCGTACAAGGTCCGGGGGAAATAACGATTTTATCGGGCGCTAAGCGCTCTAAATCCTCTACCGTGATTTGGTCGTTACGCACCACAGTCACGTTTGCCCCTAGTTCGCCTAAGTATTGCACGAGGTTGTAAGTAAATGAGTCGTAATTATCGACCATGACGATATGCTTACTCATGCTGATTGCTCTCCTTCTAAACCGGCTTCGGCCATTGCCACAGCACGGAAAATCGCGCGGCCTTTGTTCATTGTTTCTTCCCATTCAGAGGCGGGTAGTGAGTCATAAACAATTCCGGCACCGGCTTGTATATGTAGGTGCTGGTCTTTAATTACAGCGGTTCGAATCGCGATGGCGGTATCGAGATTACCTGACCAGGATATATAACCGACCGCACCTGAATAAATACCGCGTTTAACCGGTTCTAATTCGTCGATAATTTCCATCGCTCGAATTTTTGGCGCACCGCTAACTGTCCCGGCAGGGAAGGTCGCTGCTAACACGTCAAAGGCGTTTTTGCCGGTTTGTAAGTGACCGGTGACATTAGACACGATGTGCATAACATGGGAATAACGCTCGATAATCATTTTATCAGTGACTTTAACGGTACCGATTTCAGCGACACGCCCGGTATCGTTACGACCTAAATCAATCAGCATTAAATGCTCGGCGATTTCTTTAGGGTCGGCGAGTAATTCTTGCTCTAAGGCTAAGTCTTGTTCAGGTGTGACGCCACGTTTACGCGTACCGGCAATCGGTCTTACTGTGACAGTTTGCTCTTCTAGCCTTACTAGGATTTCCGGTGATGAGCCGACAATATAAAAATCCGCGCAATGCATATAAAACATATAGGGCGAGGGGTTTAAGCAACGCAAAGCTCGGTATAGATTCAGCGCCGATGATTTAAATGGAATCGTCATGCGCTGTGATAAGACGACCTGCATAATATCGCCGTCGGTAATGTATTGCTTAGCTTTTAATACGGCATTTTCATAGCCTGCACGGGTAAAGCCAGAAATAAAATCGCTTTCGTTAACGGTGTTAGTGGGTACCGTTGTTTCAGGCTCAATTAACCCTGTGCGAATGTTATCGGCTAAGGTTTGTAAGCGCTGTTGTGCATTGTGATAGGCGTTTGCTTCTTCCGGGTTGGCATGAATTAAAATGAGTAATTTACCGCTTAAGTTATCAAAAACTAATAATTCCTCTGACACCATTAATAGAATATCAGGACAGTTTAACGGGTCGGGCTTAGCACGTTTTAAGGCTTTAGGCTCAATATAACCAATAGTTTCATAGCCAAAATAGCCGACTAAACCGCCGCTAAAACGCGGCAAGCCTGCTATATCAGGTACTTTATATCGGCTTTGATAGTCTTCAATCCAATCTAAAGGGTTTGCATGGTTGAGTTGTTCAGTTAAAAAACCGGCTTGTTCGATGCGAATGTCGTTACCGGTAATTTTAATAATGGTTTGGCAGGGTAAACCGATGATGGAGTAACGGCCCCATTGCTCGCCGCCTTGAACGGATTCAAATAAATAAGAATACGCGCCATTGGCTAATTTTAAATAAGCACTAAGCGGCGTGTCTAAATCAGCGAGGATTTCTTTATGCAGCGGTATACGGTTATAGCCTTCGCGCGCATAGTGGTCGAATTGTTGTTGATTCATGGTCTTGGCTTGTTGAGTTTGTGTTAGCGCACAAACCCTAATGTCTATGCACAACGCGCGATTATACCGAGGCTAGGCAAGCTTGTCGTGATTAGTCGTTAGGATTTGACTCAAATCGGCATTGCGTTAGTTGCTGCTTTAGCATGTCGATGTGTTTCTGTATCTGTTCTGAGTGATAAGGGTTCGCTGGGGCGAAGCCCCAAACAGGCGCAGGCCAAGCAAGGTCAGATTGGTAACGAACAATATGGTGAAGGTGAAGTTGCGGCACTAAATTGCCTATGGCGGCGATATTCATTTTATCGGCTTGATAAATCTGGGCTAATTGGGCAGCTAAATAACACGATTCGTCGCTTAATAATAATCGCTCAGCGCTATTAAGCTGATAGATTTCGCGTACATCGGCTTTTTCAGGCACTAAGATAAACCACGGATAGTTTTGGTCATTCATCATTAATAAATGACATAACTCAAAACGACCGATTTTTATGCAGTCTTGTTCAAGCCTTGGATGTAAACGGAAAGTATGCGCCATGAGGTTTTAATCGATATAACGTTTGACTAGGTTAGCATAATTATCAATGCGGCGGTCGCGCAAATAAGGCCAGATTTGCCTAATCTGTTCGGTATTTTTCTTGTTGATATGAGTTGTTAAGAGTCGTGTTTGTTTATCGTCAGCGCGGTCAAGAATTTCACCTTGCGGGCCTGCGATAAAGCTATTACCCCAAAATTCAATGCCGGTATCTGAATCTGGTGCGGGTTCAAAACCAATGCGGTTACACGAAATAACGGGGATACCGTTAGCGACTGCATGGGCGCGCTGAATTGTGACCCAAGCATCCAATTGGCGTTGTTTTTCATCGTGTTCATCGGTTGGATTCCAGCCAATCGCCGTAGGGTAAATTAATAGTTCAGCACCTGCTAAGGCCATCAGTCTTGCCGCTTCTGGAAACCATTGGTCCCAGCAAATTAACACGCCTAGCAGGCCTATAGAGGTTTTAATCGGCGTGAAGCCTAAATCGCCAGGTGTGAAATAATATTTTTCATAAAAGCCTGGGTCATCGGGAATATGCATTTTTCTATATTTGCCGCATAGACTACCGTCTTTGTCGATTACGACTGCGGTGTTGTGGTAAATACCAGGCGCTCGCTGTTCAAACAGTGTAGAGACAATAACGATTTTGTGTTTGGCTGCGACTTCAGACAAAATGTCGGTCGTAGGGCCTGGAATAGGTTGGGCTAAAGCAAAAAAATCCGGGGTTTGGCTTTGGCAAAAATAAGGGTCTAAATGCAATTCCGGCAATACGACTAAATCAGCGCCTTGCGCTGCCGCCTCGTCAATAAGTGCTAAAGAGGTGTTGAAATTGCTTTCTCTATCCAGAGCACAAGCTTGTTGAACGGCGCTGACGGTAATAAGTGACTTCATATAAGACAGTAGGTAAGGCAATGAAACAGCGAATAATGTTAACGTATTTGGCGCACTATTTGTAGTCTACAAAACCGATATGACGGTAATTAAGAATAGGGCGGCTGGATTTGATGAATGAATAACGGTGATTTGTAACTTCTCATTAGTTGCAGGTAGTTATAAATCAAATACTTATATCACTCAAAAAGCTATAACAACTTA
>CAWUNX010000266.1:0-5645 GCA_963923905.1 uncultured Methylocucumis sp. | reverse complement strand
GGTCGGCGCATAGCCGGATTTTTGAGCAATTGAGCGCCGAGGATGCGGCTTATTTGTTTATCGTCAATATGCGAGCGATGTTTGATTTGAGCGATCAATTATTAGCTTATGAAAGCCATTTGTTGAGTCTGTTTAGTTTACCGATTACAGCAGATGAAATGAAAGATAAGGCGGGCGACAATCCTAAGAAAAGAAATGATAGAAACCCAACTGGGCGAGAGTTGCCATTGGTTGAAAATTACACCGCTTTACTAAAAAAAACGGGTAATACTTGGCAAGCTATTAATTTTCATGATGCTTTAAATAACTTACAGAAAAATAAAGACAAAGAAAGTGACAGCATTTTTCTGGTTAAAGGACTTTACCAGATATTTTGGTTTTTAACTTCAAGTGGTAGTGTTTTTATTCCTTCCAATGATGAGCAAGCGAAGGATTTTGCTGTTTTAAATTATCAATTCAAGCATTTTGACTACCAAAAATCGCAATTTCTGTTTGAATTAGCTCGCCATATTTATCACCCCAGTTTTACTAAAAAAAATACCGAGGTATAAAAAATGCAATGGTCAGACGTGTTAAACGACAAAAGCTTAAGCAATTTACCTTACAAAATCGAACTCAATGAATACGGACAAATTGTGATGTCACCTGCTTCCAATCAACACGGATTTTTACAAGTTGAAATCGCCTTTTTTTTACGCGGCAACAAAATAGGTAAAGTCATTACCGAATGCTCAATTGATACACCCAAAGGGGTAAAAGTCGCCGATGTGGCTTGGGGAACAAATGATTTTTTCTCAAAAAACGGTTTGGCAACACCTTATCAATCTGCACCTGAGTTATGCGTGGAAATTTTATCATCCTCGAATTCAAAACAAGAAATCACTGAAAAAATAAACCTTTATCTGCAACAAGGCGCGAAAGAAGTGTGGATTTGTAATCACAATGGCAACATAGAAATTTATAACCTGTCGGGAAAAATACCAAACTCGACTCTTTTTGATAATTTGCCGAAAAAATTTGAGTAGCACATAGGTTGGGGCGAGGATGAGGACACATTGGAGCGTTAAATGTTGTATCCTCTAGGGCATAAAGTTTGAAGTAGTTTGGTGAATATGAACATTTTCCCGATAAAAAATCACAGTGATTATTAAGCCGCATTTATGTCAACCGCATTCATCAAACCCCTAATTCCCCATTTGCCCCGCTATGCCGAAGAAGAAGGCGATTTTTACGTCGTACCGCGCACGGCCTTAATTGACATGCTGTGCCAACAGTCGCAACTTGACCGTGTTGTTGCTGAAACCGTTATTGCTTTGCTTGAAACCTTGCTCGACACTTTGGCAGTGCTGGATACGAATTATTTGCAACAGGGCGAGTGGTGTTGGGTGTCATTTCCGGCGCAGTTGCTGGCATTATCGGTGTTAACGGCGTGGAGCGATTCCGATTCGCGGTTATTTGCCAGCAATTTTTGGAATACTCAAGGTAGCTCGAATGCGAAAAAAGACCAGCAACGCGATGTACTCCATGCGATTGAAACCCAGCGTGTGGCGCATCATGCGCATCAAGCAGCGCAATCTATTCGCTACATCTATGTGGCATGGAGTATCATTAAATTAGACGGCAAGATTTTATTATACCAACGCGAAGACACTCGCAAACGTTATGACAGCCAAGCGGGTGATTATGGCTTGGTCGGTGGGCGATTGAACCAGCATGATGTAACAGGCAATTGGTCATTACCCGAGTTGTTGGCTGCATTGCAATCTGCCGATTCTTTGCCTATAAAAGCGGCGTTGCCAGCCACATTACAACGCGAATTGCATGAAGAAACAGGGTTAGAATGTGGGCGACATTATCAGTTTAAGCCTTGGCGGTGTTTACGCCCCTTTCGGCAAGTGCAAGGTTCTGCGCCTAACCACGCGCTGACGGATTATCATTTTGAAGTGTTCCAAATTGAATTAACGTTAGAAGGTTATTTGTTCCTGCAACGACAAGTAGCACAAGATGAGCGGCTGGTTTGGTTTAGCCCTAATGATATGTTGCCCGCTCAATCGGTTAAGGATTTTCCATATCTTCATGCGTTGCTAGCGGATTTTGATAACGACACTGCGGCATTTGAACAAGCGCTGACGACATTGCCAGACAGTTTTGTCGGGCAGTATAGATTTCAACCACAAAAGTATGGGCTGAGCTTGCCGCTTGATTACCGAATGCCGTTGTTAGCAGGCATACTGGGCAAAGAGAAACCCTTGGCGTTGAGCTTAACCGAGCGACAGTTAGCTATTTTGTTGGGTTTAGCTGCACATTTGCGCGGCTTTGAATTTGCAGAGGTTGAAGAATCAGTTATTTTTCACCCTTTCGGTTGGCTAGAGCTTAAACCTTGTTCAAACTTGCAACCAGAGCTAATTGGTTTGGCAACTGCGCTAAAAGAAACTGACTTAATCATTGAAAACCACGGCGACACTTTATTCCGTTTGTCGATAATCCCTGAAGTGGTTTATTTTGCTGAAAAGCTGTTTTCGTTTAATGTTAAAGGGTTAGATTTAAAAAGTGTGCAAACAAAAATTCCGGTCGTTATTTATCGGGAATCTTTCGAAACGGCTTTGGGTAAAATTAAAGATAGAGCAGAAACATTTATGCTTACGTTGGAATTTGCACATAAATTACTATCGTTGACTAAGCAGCAATTTTCTACCGATAATGAAAACGCTGTAAGAATTGAAGATGCTTATAAAAAAGGGTTACACAAGGAGCTTGGATTGTTAGGCTTGAGAAGCTTAGTGCGCCAGGAAGCAGGTATTGTAAAGTTTGTTTTGCCTTATAAGCTTATTTGAATACAGTTAACACCAGTAATAGGCTTTAATGCCGATAAATCTGATTATTTTCGTTGGTTTAATTTTTTAGATGTACTCACCTGGTCACTCGCCGGCCTACTAAGTCGAAGTCTTGTGTTGTTAGGCCTAGATACTGGATTCCAAAACATGTTTTGGAATCCAGCAAAAATGCTTGAAGTCCCGCGTAAACACACTATTGTTAATAAACCTGCGTATAACTCTCGCGCACTTCTTTAAGTTCTAAAGCAATTTCCCGGCGAATTCTAAAATCACGCTTAGAATGGGCAATATTAAAAGGAATTTTAGGATTGCGTTCATATTTCACCGCCGTGCGAATAACGCCTATCCATTGTCTATCGCTGTCTTCCATTTCTTTAAAGCGGTTGCGTATGCGTTCTAGCTCTTGGTTACAATAGGTAATAAAGCCAGCCGCATAAAACACACTGTTTTTTAGATAATCTTGCAAAGCCGCCAAATCCCCATTGATTTCATTGACCACTTGCTCGAAGTTAAGCGGTTCTGGCGCGCGGTTAATATCATCTTTGATGCCGTTAGTCGGTTCAACGAGTTCTTGAGCAACCGCCGCCGCTGTTTTAGTCGCGCGTGTGCGTGTGCTAGCGGCGGCGGCACTCGCAGCGGCTGTTTCCTCTATGTCTTGTGTGCTAGCGGCTTTAACTTGCGCTCGGTTGGCTTTAACTAAAGCGGGTAAAGAACTTAGCGCTTTTTCCCATAAGCCATAGCGTAAATAATGCGTTAAACGGCCTTCATCGCGAACATTGTCTTTATCGATGCCTTGGTAAAATGCTTCTAAGGTTTTAATTTCAGCCCAGCGCTCGTTTAATAAACGTTCCCGTGCTTGTAAGGGTTTAGCGATAAACACCTCGACGGCAACACGGCCAAAGCGCAAAAACAACACTTGAAAACCGTGGCGTATTCTTGCTTGCTCAATGCTTTCATCGACATGCGAGTGCAATAAGTATTTACGCACCTCTTCGGTATCCCATAACAGCGCTTGAATTTTATTGACGATTTGATCGATTAAGCTTTGCAAAGCTTGTGCGAGCTGGTCGGTCATTTCGGTTTCAAATTTTTGCTGTAATTCGCGGAATAACTCTTCGCGAATTTTATAATTGCCTTCACGCGGGTCGGGCATCGACATCGTGCCGCCGGCAGTATAAATACGTTTTAATTCTTCCGGTTGCGCCGTCGTTAAATGGGCTAATAGAAATTCTATTTTCTGATCATAGGCAGCACGCAAAGCCGCCAGCTCTTGATGTTCTTCGCCTACAGCATCCGCCTCTTGGCGACCTTGAATACTCTGCGCATACCAAACATCAAAATCTTTCTTAATGCGCTGCCATTCACGCCCCCACCATTGATTAAACTCTTTGCCCAATAAATCGTCTTCTTGCGTTTCCGTCAATTCGACGGTGCTATAAATCGGCTCAAGCTTCATTAACACTTCACCGGCGTAATAGCGAATATTACTGACTAAGGCATCGCAACGTTTTTTCAATACTTCCGCGCGTTCATGGTCGATATAAAAACTCACGGCCTCTTTTAATAACGGCATACCGTCAGTAATACCAATCTTTTTCAGCTTTAACTTATCGTCAGCGGCTTTTGAGCGTCTTAAAGTATCTTCGGATGGAATACCCGACTCGACTAAATGCGCTCTGGCACAGACTGGAATCATGCGGCGCTCAGGCACACCCGGCCAATTGGCTCGGTGTTTTTCGTAAGTGTCTTTAAAATCTATCGCATCATCTAGCGCATCGGCTTGGGTGAGCACAACAAAAATTTTATTGGCGACTTTAATGGTAGGGTCTTCGCTATCTGCGACCAGCAACATATCTTTTTCCGGCCCGGTAATAGACGGCTGCTTCATTTCTTTGGCATAAATAATCGCATCGCAATTTTTAAGCCGTTGCATCGCTTGCTCGGCGTGCATAAGAATGCCGGAATTAAACCCAGGGACGTCATGAAAAATAATGTCACGGTCGCTACGCAAACGCACGGTTTTGAGTTGTATGCGCTTAATAGCTAACGATTGCGCGCGATTTTTGAAAATAGCTGCTTGTATATGCTCGCTGATTTCGCTGATGTCGATAAAGGCTTGGGTAAAGCCATTTTTCTGCCGCGAAAACTCATGAATAGCCGATAAGTTTTTCTCGGTATCCTCGTAATCTTCTTGAATGTCTTTTTTCTCTTTATCGCTTAATAACGCGCTGGCTAACGCATCGCGGCGTTGATGCTGTAATTTAGTGATTTCTTCTTTGCTGTAATACTGAATCGATAACAACTGGTCTTGCTCAGTTTGCGCCGACCAAATTTCGGTGCTGGTAAACGTACAACGCTCACGCGCCGAGGGTAGAATTTCTTGCCCTAACCAAGCGTTTAATAATGCGCTTTTACCGGCTTTTTCCAGACCAATCACAGCGACTTCAAAGCGATTCACGCGTAATCTATCAATTTGCTGATTTAACCGCGTTTGCTCGATATTAATCTTTTGCGCTAGCTCCAGCGCAATATCGACTTCGGTTTTATTGCTAAGCGTTACCAACTTATCCGCTAAAACCGATGCTTTTTCCAAGCGAGTGAGTTGTTGTTGACAGGTTTCCAGCCAGTTAGCCATACGAGTTCCAAGCATTTAAAAATAAACAAGAGTACCTAAATTTGCCATTAGGCGCTAGTTGCGCGCTATATTTTAACGTAATCGTCCAAAAGCGTTGTAGCGAATCGCTTTAATTGCCCGGACGTAACTACTCAGCCCGACCAAAAACCGCTATAGTAATAGCATGAAAATCAACC
>CAWUNX010000265.1:0-5673 GCA_963923905.1 uncultured Methylocucumis sp. | reverse complement strand
CTCTCAAAATCCGTTTGAAACGCTTCGGATGGTTTTTTCAGGGTGAGTAGTTACGAATTATTTATTATGACGGACAGTATGCGCACGGCGATATTAAAAGGCGTCGACACGGTACAACTCAAACAACACGCGCTAGAGCAAGGTATGACAATGTTATACGATGATGGCATACAGAAAGCTTTAGCAGGGATGACTTCGTTAGAAGAAATTGCACGAGTGACGGCAGAAATGTAGCGAGGCGGAGCAGACCATGAACCTAAGTCAAATAGAGCTACTGCGCGTATTACAAGAAACAGGGTTAAACTTATCCAAAGCCGCAGAAAAAATGCATGTTGTACAATCGGCGGTTAGTCGACAACTGCAATTATTTGAGGACGAATTAGGTTCGCCGTTATTCGTGCGTAAAGGCAAAAAACTTATTGCACTGACACCGTTAGGTCAACAAATTATGGCCGAAGTCAGCCGCATTAACCAAGCCAAGCTAAACATACACAACATCGCACAAGACTATATCAACAGCGAGCGCGGCGTTATCCGCATTGCGACCACACACACCCAAGCTAAATATTTTCTGCCACAGCCCATACAACGTTTCCGAGAAAAATATCCCGGTGTGCGCATCTATATCGTACAAGCCTCACCAGAACAGTTGATTGTGCAATTACACGAACATAAAGCCGACATCGCCGTATGTACTGAAAGAGTACAAGACGACCACGATTTAGTGACACAAGAATGTTACCAATGGCATCATGCTGTCGTTATGCCTACTAATCATCCATTAAGTGAAGGCGATATTAGCTATGAGCGGTTAGCACGTTATCCCATCTTAACGTATAGCTTTGGTTTTACTGGCCGTTCTAATATTGAAAGTGCTTTCGCAGTTGCAGGGCTTCATTTAGACATTATTTTAGCTGCCGCCGATACGGATGTGATTAAAACCTATGTGCGCTTAGGTATGGGGGTAGGTATAATCGCCGCAATGGCTTATGATGCCTTAATAGATAAGGATTTAGTTATCAGAGACTTAGCGCATTTAATCCCTAAATCGACAACAAAAATTGCCTATCTTAGACAACATTATTTGCCTCAATACAGTCGGCAATTTATACAAGAACTGCTGCTAGCGGCGGGTAAGTCTCGGTAAAACGCTAACCGCATAATAACTTAATTAATATAGTATAAGCGGATGAAAAACAATAGGTTGCACTAACATAAAGCTATCGTCACCACTTATTCTATATTTGAAGCAATTTAATAGCTATACAGGTTTAATTTTTAAATAACTGGCTTAACGAGTCTGCATTGAGCAAGTGCTCAGACCACGTATCCAGTTCGGCGGCATTGGCATTGTTCAGTTTCTGCACGGCCCAGTCAGGTAATGAGCCAAATTTTAACGTGGCAAGCTTGCATAGCATGGCTATTTGTCCCTCGGTTTTACCTTCAGCAATACCTTGAGCTTTGCCTTCAGCTATGCCTTGAGCTTTGCCTTCAGCTATGCCTTGAGCTATGCCTTTCTCCATACCTTTAGCGATGCCTTCTTGTTCAAATTGTTTTTGCCATTGTGAAACACGTTGTGAGAGCATGGTTTTAATCTCCACTAAGTCAATTAAGTCAGAGTTGTCAGGGCCAGTAACGGGCTTTAATACACGGTTAATCCAAACACTGAAGCTGCGACGTAAACGGGTTTGCTCAGGCGCAGCAAGCCATTCTATCAGGTTGGCAACCACTTCTAAGATTGCTTCGGAGGACGTGTGTTGCTCGAGCCTAAAAATGGCAGCAACGAGATTTTTCAACGGCTTGAGTTCGTTTAAGTCATAGCGTCCTTGATCTAGAATTAAATAATGTAGCTTAGGCAAATACCTGTCAAGCCCTGCAGGCGCTGTTGCAATCAAAGCTTTTAATTCGGTAGGTGCAGACCAGCGCGGCTCGCCGTTGTATAAGACGACGGGAAATACAGGCGGTAATTGGCGTTTACCTTCAAATTGCTTAGTTTTAATCAGATCTTGATAGAGCAAGCCGATATACGTTAGCAGCCTAACGGCCATAAATCTATCGACACTGGATTGAAACTCGATAAGCAAGTAGATGTACAGCCAGTGGTCATAGCATTTAACCCGCCAAATCACATCGTTTTCTCGACTGCGTAAGTCGTCTGAAATATAGCTGCCGGAGACTTTTTCTAAGGTGCTAAAATCAAGTTTTTCCACCCACGGTTCATGCACAAAACCTTGTAATAAATCCATGATAATTTCAGGCTCTGAAAATAACAGCTTATAGGCATGATCGGTGTCCATTAAATATCCTAAGGCCGAATTAAGATGGGACTAGGTTTCAGCATCGCTAAAGCCGATAACAATAAATGCATTCATCTTTGCCATTCGGCAAGTTAACAATGCACTCAGCTTGCCAATCCGGTACAGCAAATGAGGACGAAATCAATAAGCTTCCGGTGCGCATTTCATTTTTTAATTTTCGCGCCAATGCGGGCATAACGGCGGGAGATAAAAAGGCAAACACCACATCAAACTCAGCCAAGTCCGTCTGCCAAAAGTTTTGATACAACACCTTTATCGAGGGCAAGTGACGACTACGCCAATAACAAATCAACCACGGTAACGGTGCGTGCTCAAAAGCAGTAATCGACAATTTTGGATTTTGCTGTACTAAGCTAGGCAATAATGACCCCGTCCCCGCGCCTAACTCAGCAAAATAGCGGCAATCCTCTTTATTGATAAGCTCGGCTTTATTGATAAGCTCGGCAACCACGCGCGCGGTCGCCAATGAGGATAAAAATAACGGCACATCGCCTTGTATCGTCCCCCAATAAACGAGCATCCCGAGACTAAATAAGGCTAAGTAAATAGAGCTTGGCAAATTAAGCCAATATGAGAACAACAGCAAGGGTACAAACAAAGCATGGATAAATCGCCACCATACGGGCTGCTTTAACAAACTAGCAACGGTCACAGCGCAACCCGCTTGTATGGCGGTTATCAACCAAATAGGCATAGGCCAGCATAACATGAGTAAAAAAACGACGCCTACGCCTACGCATTGAGCGCAAATCGCCTTAAATAAGGTGATACGCCTAGATTTATACATGCAGAATGCAGGCCGCTTCAGTAATTAATGAGGAGTGGTCGGTGCGGGAGGCGTCTGGGGCGATGATGGTGTTGCAGCACCTGGAGTAGGAGCTGGAACAGGGACGGGTACTACGCTTGCTGGTATAGGTAACGCGGCAGCTTCCTCTTTCTTTTTATCACTGATACCTTGCCCGTACATGGTGACTGAAATCATCACTAACACCAACGTAATTGACAGTATTTGGGTACGTGACGGCTTATCTAAAAAAAATAAAACCCATCGGGGTTTTATCATTCCGGCAATAAAAATTAACACAGTAATTAACATCAAATTTAACGCAGCTAACAGCATGACTTCCTCTCTAATCATTATTAATTTGGTGGCACCTTAACAACAATACGTTAAAACGTATCAAAGCCAATGCCAATCCAAAAACTTACGCGTTGATGCGGTTTGTGTCAATACCACCGTACGAGATGAAACAAGAAACGCGCTAACTGAAAAACAATTAACGCGTTTAGAGTGCCATGGGTGTTAATGAATAATAGGAGCAACATCACCCGTGGTTAAACGCACACTGTAAGCAACAGGTGTCGCAACATTGGTGCTTTTGCGCACTAAATTAATCTCAACATAGTAATCGTTATTTAAAAAATCAAACGTATGAGTAAATTTTTTCACATCTTCTATAGCCACGACTGAAGCAGACGAATTGCTATTAAAAGACGCAATAGTTGATTCAGTCATCGTCGCACGAGACAATTTTCTCAATGAAGCGGTCACAGACGCATTAGTACTAATACCATCAGGGTCTTTATAACCGACCACTAAGCTATTCCACGACACGCTTTTCCATGAGGCAGGAATTTCAAATAAATCGCCTTTTTGCGCAGGCACATAATCATACATAGGCGTCACATTGCAACGCACAGTGATAGGTTGTTAAACAGGGCCTAAAATCGCATCACTATTAGCTTTTGCTAAAGGAATCGCAACAATGCCTGTTTGATTACTAATATTGTCACCTAAAAAGCGAAATTGTGAGCCAATAAACTCATATTTGCCCGCCGATGACTCATCGACGCTACAAGCCGATGCGGTTGACGTCCATGCGGGAAGAGTATCATACCAATCAGTGGGTAAAGCCGATGCAGAATTAGCGCCGACGACAGAACCAACGGCTAACAGAGTTAATAAAGCTGAACGTAAAGTTTTCATGATAATATCCTCGTGAGATAGTGTAGGTATTAAAGTTTTTTGTTTGACCGATTGCTTCGGACAGGTGATAGGTTACCTACATTAACCCATTCATGCGGTGAGGTAATTACCTTACCGATGACGATTATTCACAACGTGTAAGACTTAAAAATCACACATACGCTTTTTACTACCCACAACGATTATGATTGAAATAGGCAAAGTCAACTTTCTTAAACTATCTAAACGCATAGGCGCCGAAATTTACTTAAGCACAGGCAATGCTAGCAGCCAAGTATTACTAATGGAGCCATTACCGCCGGGACATAACGAAGCAGAATGGCTAAGCGCATTTGTTTATGTCGATCAAGGCGGGCATTTAGCCGCAACGTTGCAACAACCTTTTGCCCAAGTTGGCGAAATTGCTTGGCTAAAAGTCGTTGATGTCAACTATACCGGGGCTTTTTTAGACTGGGGCTTGAAGAAAAACTTGCTGATACCGTTTAGCGAACAGCATCAAGAGCTCAACGTCGGCGACTATCATTTAGTGCGGTTATTTTTAGACGAACAGCAACGTGTCGTCGCAACGACTAAAATAAATCGCTATATACAAGACAGCTCGCCTTATTTCAAAGTCGGGCAAAAAGTATCGTTAATCATCACTGATAAAACCGATATTGGCGTAAAAGCGATTATTAACCATAGCCATTGGGGTATGCTGTATCAAAATGAATTGTTTAAACCGGTCAGCAAAGGCCAAACTTTAGACGGCTATATCAAGCATATTAGGGAAGATTTTAAAATCGACTTAACGCTGTATCAGCCGAGTTACCGCAGTGAAGTCGAGACCCTAGCAGACAAAATAATAGCAAAACTCAAAGCCAATAATGGAAAATTAGCGGTTAACGACAAAACACCTCCTGAGCAAATCTATCAACAGTTTGGCGTCAGTAAAAAAGTATTTAAACAGGCGCTTAGCGCATTGTTCAAACAACGCAAAATTGTCATTGAGGACACGGGCATTCGTCTAACGTAAGTTTAAATCGCCTTAAAACAACTCGATATTATCTTCACTTGGCGTCATCATCGCTTCACGTTCTTGTTTTATCTCGTCAAGCGGGCGGCCTTCGATAATCGCATCGAACAGAACCTTCTCTGACTCCATGGTATAACGGGCGCGAATCTCGCTTTGGAACTGCGACCACTCCGTAGGATTATAAAGACGCTCAGGGGACTCCAATAATTGCGTTAAGCCGAGTAAATTACTGGTCACATGCTGTAAACATTGCACCATACGATCATAAAATTGAAACGCGACAATCGATGATTGAATCTGGCGTTGGTGCATAAATAAATTGATGGTTATTCTGTCCCTATCACCATTTTCAT
>CAWUNX010000264.1:0-5678 GCA_963923905.1 uncultured Methylocucumis sp. | reverse complement strand
TCCTCTCTGGTCTCGTGGGCTCGGAGATGTGTATAAGAGACAGGGTTTAGACAAACTTGATGGTATTTCTAAAGATTTATCTGATGGTGATGATAGCATTAAGTCTACTTCTAAAAGAGCTAAGGAAATTTTAGATGATATTAAGAAAACATTGGATGATGTTTTTCCCGATGATTTTAAATTTGGTGATAATTGTTTCGAATTTGGTGATTGCTTTGACAAGCTTTGTCTTGAAAATGGTATTTTAGATCGCCTTTCTACTGCCATAGATATATACAATTCATTATTTGGCTCTGATGGCATAGGTGATTTAACTTTTGGCTTGTGTGATTCTTATCCAGATTTACTTTTCTGTCCTTCTGAACCACCTGAACTTGATCCTGAAGACCTTGAAACCTCTGAACAAGATGCCGATATCCAGCCATTGATTAATGGCTTTGGTAGCTGCCCTCAAGATTACTCAGTAACCCTTTCATCGGGTTTACGTCTCGATTTTTCCTTTTCTTTATTTTGCGAATTAGCACAATCTATTAACGCTTTAGTTATAGCGTTATCTTATTTAATTGCCGCTCGAATTCTTACATCAACTGTAAAGGTGTAGTGCATGAAAACGTTTATTTTATTCATCCTTTTTATGATTAGTCTTTATCGGGTATATATCGCGATTAAAGCGTATTACTCATGCCCTAAACGTCGCTTAAATTGCTCGCGCCAACGTAGGATGTTCAAATGAGTTCTATATTATCTTGGTTTGTCGATTTATTCACTCTGCTTCCTACGCGCGTATTATCCATTCTCGGCTTTGGTTGGTTAACGTATAACGGCTATAAGGCTGCGTTAGATGCCGTTATTTCTCACGTTATCGAAAATGTTAATTCTATGCCGGGTATTATTTATTCTATTGCTAGTTTATCTGGCTTTGTTACCGGTGTGGGTATCATTCTATCCGCATTAACTGCTAAGGCTGCGTTAATGTTTATTGATAATTTGGGCAAAATCTCATGATAACCCTAATTACCGGCGTTCCCGGTTCTGGCAAATCAGCCTATACCGTCGATTATCTAAAAACCTTAATGCTGGCTAATCCTGAGCGTCCAGTATATCAGCATGGCATTCGTGAGTTAGCGTTACCGCATATCTATGTTAAATGTGACTCTCCTGCTTGCAAACTCTGCAAAGGCTATTCCGATGACACGTTAAAAGCCAATGAATGGAATACTTGGGCGCCCCAAGGGGCTTTGCTGGTGTTTGATGAAGTGCAACACATCTATCGACCCTTACATGCCTCTGCACGCGTACCGGATTCTATTGCGGCGTTTGAGACACATCGTCATGATGGTTTAGATTTCTTACTGATTACCCAGCATCCTAATTTAATTCACGCCAATATTCGGCGCTTAGTATCCAAGCATATCCATCTTTCCGCTAACTGGCTAAAACGTTACAAGCTTGAATGGTCGGAATGCCAGGCTAATGTGCAAGCTGAAACTGGCGCTGTAAAAACCTCTTACGTTATACCTAAATCCGTTTACAAGCTTTATAAAAGCGCTGAAATACACACTAAAGTCAAACGTCAAATACATCCGGCTGTCTATCTGTTGGGCGTGCTAATCCCAGTTCTGTTTATATCTGCTTACTTGTTCTCCTCTTCAAAAATACAATCCAAACCGGGTCAATCAGAACAACTTAGCGTTTCACCCGCTCTTATTTCCCAGTTAGCGCAAGTACCCAAGCAGCAAGATTTTGTACCGACAATTCTTAACCGTCCTGAATCCGCACCTGCTTACCAACACCTCGTCAAAGTAACTGACTTTCCGCGCCTGGCTGCGTGTATTGCATCCAAAAAGAAGTGCAAATGTTATTCGCAGCAAGGCACGGAGCTTTTTATTACCCGTAATGAGTGCATCGATTTCGCTAAAACACCTCGCTTTAATCCGTATCACGTTGATAAGCCTGAAACCAATTCTATGCCCATGCAAACCGCACAAGCACCAAAGCCGGTTGCACCGTCATATCAGCCTAACTTTAATGTCGCTCCAGAACATGAGCCTATGTACATTGATGAGGGTATCCGATGACTTCCTTATGCTTATCTTGCAATGCATCACTTCAACACGCCTCATTAGGTCGTAAATCTAAATACTGCTCATCGGCCTGTAGGCAAGCGGATTATCGGCTACGAAAAGCTTGTTTTAACCGTCAACGTTTATCCACGCGTCAAATTAATATCAGTAACCAAGTTTTAACGATGCAAAAGCAAGACCTTCAGCATTATTCATTAACGGGTTTTCATCTTTACTAATTTACTAACGGTTCTGGCGCAATCTCGTAAAAAACATGACTAAACGTTACGAAATTAACCAAAGAAAATTGATAGCGTACACCCATAGTGATAGCAAAGTCCTAAGCGACTCGCTAGGAGCGCGCACCAATACGCCAAGCGCAAAGAATCAAAAAACCAGGCTATTAAAACATTGCGCGTAGCGAAAGCTAGCGCCACATAAAACGGAATGGCTTAAAGCGTAATGCCTTAGATAACACGCAAGCCTAAAAATCAAGCTTAGCCATTCCGCTGATTAACCTAAGTGTTATCGGCATACGAATGTTATCAATTTAAGCGAGTGAATCGGAACGAGAGCGGCACACGCTAATTAATAACCTACTCGCTGCGTAAAAAACAGCGTTATATAAAACCAACACGACCAACACACTTGCAAAATAAAAGTAACTGTAACGTTCTTGTATCACGTTACTTAGCATTTTACCTATAACCCCATAACAGCTAATAAGGGCTTATTTATGAAATTGTCTGACCGTTATTCAATAACTTCACTGGAAACCGGTTCTACTGATCAGTTAGGTCGGTTATTTTTTAATGATACAGGTATTACTGACTTATCCAATGTTACCGTTGTCGGCGCCTCGGTTGATACTATTAGACAGCTTTATTATGGCGTTCCTAGTCAAATACATATTGACTCCTTCAATGAAAAGCTAGATCGTAAAACTGACTTTTGCTATCTCTGTCAGCCTGCTGATGAAAATGGCGTTATTGGCGAAAGATATTACCAATTCCATTTGTCGCGCATGGGTAAAACTGCACGTTACCGCTTTAAATTACAAAACAATGACTTGGGCATCGTCGTTTTATTTGGCTCTTATTTCACTAAGCTAGACGATCCTGGTCAGCATCTTAAAATTGAGCTTTCGCCTAAGTTTATCTGTGGCAAAACCGCCACCCACATTCAAGAGTACTTGAACCATCTCGCCTCACGGCTTTTACAAACTTATGAACCTCGCGGTTGTTCTGTGCATTTAGCCTGCGACTATCAAGGCTATTCGTTACCCTCCGACTTCTTAAGCGCGTTTACCACCTATTCCCGCACTATTAGAACTTATGATGGTTTATCGTCCATCGATTTATCTGACATTAGTGAAGCCGTGGCAACGTATGGCGGGGCAAAGCAAGAGCGTAATTATCTGATTGGTAAAGCTTCTGCTATGCAAATGGCGCTGTATGATAAATCGCACGAAATCATCAAAAGCGATAAGGTGGATTACTTTCACACCGAATGGCAAGCCTATTCATTAGGGCAATTTAATCCTACTAAACCGGTTCGGCGTATCGAGGCACGTTTACATCATCACATTATCCGGGAAATCGGCTTGGGTATGAATGAAACCTTTGAGTCATTTTTGGATATTTCCGAATACCTTACCGATTTATGGCGTTACGCGTTAACGCGCAATCGTTTAAATGTAGCGGGTAGCCGTGAACTAATTCATCCGTTCTGGCAATTGTTAATGCAAGACGTGTATTTTTCTACGCCAGCTAAAAACATAGACATTGTGCGAAAAAAAAAGCAAGCGGTCGATCCGGTTGCGCACAATTTCTCGGCGGTCATTGGCAATATCATTAGCATCATGGCAAGACAAGGTGCAAATGCTAAGCAAGTTCTCGCTCAGCTCAAGTTTTTAAGCTTTTACAATCAAATCATTCGTTATTACAACTCGCGCGGTTTAAATGAATCAGACTTATTTCAGCACATTGAAAAGGGCTTAGCACTGCGTGGATTCTTAGGTAAAGCGGCATAATGGCTATCACTAAAATTGGCGAAAAATTCAAATTAGACCTGCGTATTGGCGCAAAACGTGTTATCAGGTTGTTTAACACTAAACGTGAAGCAAAAGCGTATGAGCAAGAACTTCTATCAGGTCGATTAAAACCGGCTAAGGTTGAAAATCGACGTTTAAACGATTTAATTACTTCTTGGTATGACTTGCATGGTCAAAGCTTAAAAAGCGCAGTTGATACCCGTGATAGGCTTTATAAGCTCTCTGATGCGATGGGTAATCCAGCACTTGAACAATTCACCGTTAATCAGTTTGCCTATTACCGCAAACAGCGCTTAAAAGCCGGTATTAACGCATCAACGCTTAACCGTGAACTGTCCACGCTTAAGGCGCTGTTTCGCGAACTTAAACGGCTTAATTTAATTGCTCATGATCATTCTATTTTATCCGTCCGTAAGCTTAAGGAAAAACGCATAGAACTCAGCTATCTAACGGCTGAGCAAATTAATAAGCTCATGCACCAAGTTAAGCAATCGACGAATGACAGCCTTGAGTATGTCGTTAAATTGTCGTTAGCTACGGGTGGGCGTTGGTCTGAATGTGAACGCTTAACGCTTGATAAATTGCGTAACGGTGGCGTTTATTACGTTGACACTAAAAATGGTCATTCGCGCTTTGTACCGTTGTCGGCTGAATTGTTCAAACACTTGCAACAGCGTTTAGCTGAGCAGCCGTTTAAAAGTTGCTATGGTGCGTTTAGATCGGCGTTAAAGCGAACCGGCATTAACTTACCTGATGGTCAACAGGCTCATGTTTTACGTCATACCTTTGCGAGTCACTTCATTATGCAAGGCGGTGATATACGAACCTTGCAACAAATCTTAGGCCATTCCTCGTTGCAAATGACCATGCGCTATGCGCATTTAGCGCCGGAATTCCTCGGTCAAGCCGTGCAATTAAACCCGTTGGAAAATCAAAGTGGAAAGAATATGGAAAGAATTTCCCTATCCTGAGGGGCGGGCAAAAAAAAGCCAGCTAAAAAGCTGGCGTTTTCAATGACTTATATGGTGGGTCGCATGCGATTCGAACGCATGACCATCGCATTAAAAGTGCGGTGCTCTACCGGCTGAGCTAGCGACCCGACAAAGAATGCTTATTATAAAGAGGTTTTAAATATATGCAAGCATTTTATTTATAGCGTGTGTTATCTATCTGACCGGCTTGCTCAAATCCTGCTTTTCTTAGGCGACAGGCATCACAAACACCGCAAGCTTTGCCTTGTTCGTCGGCAGAATAACAAGAAACGGTCTGGCTATAGTCGATGTTTAAGGCCATGCCAGTAGTGATAATTTCAGCTTTGCTTAAATGTAGCAAGGGTGTATGTATCGTAAATGGAACGCCTTCTACACCTGCTTTTGTCGCTAGGTTAGCCAGATTTTGGAACGCGTTAATAAATTCTGGCCGGCAATCAGGATAGCCGGAATAATCAACCGCATTGACACCGATAAATATATTTTGGCAATGCAGCACTTCCGCCCAAGCTAGCGCAAACGACAAAAAAATGGTGTTTCTTGCAGGTACATAAGTCACAGGTATGCCCGCTT
>CAWUNX010000263.1:0-5689 GCA_963923905.1 uncultured Methylocucumis sp. | reverse complement strand
GGACGCGCTGTTTCGTACTTATTACGACAGCAAAGCCATTCGCGAAGGCTTTAATAAAGAACCTAAAGCGGTGCGCGATTTGGCGGCAGGCTATGTTGAAGGCGTCAATCACTATTTAGAAAGCCATAAATTAGCTGCTTGCGAGCGGGTTAATTTTACTGGCAAAGTGACAGTGGATGATATTTATCGGCTTTGGGTGGCCGCCGCAGGATTAGCGGGTGCAGAATTCGTAGGTCCCTTCGTGGCGATTACCGAGCCTAACGCGGCTAAAGCAAAAACCAGTGCCGTTACGCAAAACTCTTTTGCAGCAGCGACTGTTGCAGAACGGCCTATCGGCAGCAACGCCTTAGCCATAGGGCGTGATGGCTTAGCTGAAGGCGGGCCTTTGCACTTATACAACCCGCATTTTCCGTGGGGCGGCATACAGCGTACTTATATTGTTCATGCTCGCATCCCGGGTGAACTGGATGTGATGGGACCTATGCTAGGCGGTTTTCCGCTGCCGGTATCCGGTTTTAACCAGACAATGGCCTGGGGCTTGACCTTCTCTAATACCCAACGTCTGACGTTAATGGAAATCAAACCCCAAGCCAAAGATCCAACGCATTATTTAGTCGATGGCAAAATGCGTAAAATTACCACTAAAACGCTAGCGATTAAGGTCAAAGGCGAAGCTAAGCCGCGAAAAGTCAATGTGCAAATGACCCAAGACGGCCCCTTGTTGTTGGCTTCAACATTAGGTATACCGGATGGCGGTACATTTATTGTCACCGATGTTAACCGCAACAATACTCGTCTGGTCAGCCAATGGCTTGATGTCGCTAAAGCCAAAGACGTGCAACAAGTCAAAGCCAGCCTGGATGCTATCAGAGGCGTACCATGGTCTTACACCACCGCTGTCGATGCAAAAGGCGATATTCTGTTTGGCGAAATTTCCGCTGTACCCAATATTCCAGCCGACGTTTATCAAAACTGTGGTAATACACCTTCGGCTGCCACTATGCAGACCATGTTCGACGCGATAACGTTGGATGGCGCGCGCTCCGCTTGTTACCCTAAAGGCACGTTAGCAGCAGACTTATTGCCTTCGGTTATTCGCGCGGATTACCTAGCTAATAGCAATAATAACTTTGAAATACCCAATGCCCATGTCCAGCTTGCCGCTAGCACAAAAGCTTTTGGCCCGTCGAAAGTCGCGCTGCAATTACGTCCAAGCTTAGGTTTAAAGATGGTTGAAGACCGCTTAGCAGGTACAGACTCATTAGGTAAAGCCAAATTTACCGCTAAAACACTGAAGCAGCTCTTTGACGACAAACGCAATTATGCAGCCGAGCTTTTAGTGCCAGATATTGCTGCGTTATGCAAAGCAACGCCATCTGTTACCTTGGAAGGTGCGAGTATTGATATAACGTCGGTATGTAGCACCTTAACCGCTTGGGACCGTAAAAACAATCTATCCAGTCGCGGCGCTCATGTGTTTGGCGGCTTATGGGTTGCATTGCAAGATCAAGGCATTACCACTGAGCAATTGCTGGCGACTCCGCCCGCCTTTGATAAACCGTTAGCAACACCTAGCCCAGGATTAACTGCCGATGCAAAGGTACGCAACGGCGTATTGACTGCATTAGCGCGTGTCGCTAAAGCCTTGCAAACCGCAGGTATTGCTCCCGATGCGCCATGGGGTGACGTGCATTTTGTCACCGATGCAAACGGCAAAAAATTTGGCATACCGGGTGGCCCAGCTAACCAAGGTATTTACGACGCGATGTTCAGCTTAAACATGCAGAATTTTGACGGTTGGCTGACCAGCTTAAAAGGGTTTTCCGGCTCAGAACTGACCGGTTCCAGTTATACCCACCTTGTCGAGCTGACACCTACGGGACCTGTAGCCATGGGCGTGTTAGCTTTTTCACAAGCCACCGATAAAACGTCGCCGTGGTATAACGACCAACTTGCAATGTTTTCAGCCGGTGAAATGTTTAAATTCCCTTTCACCGCCGCAGAAATCCAAGCTGAGCTGAAAGCACGCGAGGTTTTTAAAGTCGCCGATTAGGGGTAACTCATCGTCTTGCATGGCCGTGCTTATGGGTGTAATAAAAACGTCCATGCAAGACGCTAGCAATAACAGAAAACACATTGAGTAACTGGCAATCAGAAAGAGTAAGCAGGCTGTCAGATGGGCCGCTAATTGATAAATGGAGTACATCATTATTTCTCAAAACAGCCGAGAAATAACGCTTTAATGTCCATTAATTCATTGGGCTATATGTAGTGCTATTAGACTCAGAATTGAAGGAGCGGCGCAGTTTGATTCAACGTCCTCCAGGCATTTTGACACCTGAAAGACGTTGACTTTACAAGATTAAACAATCATAAAGTTTGCTGCCGTTAAGTCTGATACACCAATTAAAGTGGCAAATTGCAACGCTGGGCTGCCGTTGACACCATCGACATCATAAAACAAAGCGCCGGTGTCAGCGTTAAAAATTATCTGCTCATCAGCAGTCGCAGCAGTAGCGCCTATTGTGAAATTATCGCTAGTGACATGAACAAGACCGGCAAAAACATTATGGTCTAAGGCGATAATATCGTTACTAACGTTGAAGTCGGCTATGGTATCGATGTTGGTTGCGCCTAATGCGGTGCTAAACAGGAATTGGTCGGCACCATCACCGCCGCTTAATTGATCGTTACCATTACCCCCATTGAGGGAGTCATTGCCAGCACCACCGATAAAATAATCGCTATACTGAGTGCCCGTGATGTTGAGTTGTTCTACGCTATCAAATGTTAGCACTTTTGTTCCGTGTAAGCGTTCTCTAATAGTGTCTTCGCCAAGATACCCTAAGTGTATACCCGCGCCATAATCTTTGGCACTATAGTCAGCTATTAATATGTCCGTACCTTCACCACCTGATACGCTAGCGTCGGTGTCAATTAACGTATCATTGCCCGCACCACCCATTAATGTGTCGTTACCAGTACCACCATCTAGCGTATCATTACCATCGACGTATTGCGCTTGCAGACCATTCTGATTAGTTAAATTCTCACTATCAGCGCCACCGTTTAAATAATCATCGCCAGAACCACCGTAAACCAGGTCATCACCGCTGCCACCACTGATAAAGTCATTACCGTCATTATCGTAAAATTCTTTGTTAGGTTGAGCGGTCTTAACTTTTTGTCCTTTCTCATAAATAGCCATACCATCGTTGCCGGTGCCACCGAATAACGTGTCATTGCCTTGACCACCTAATAAGACGTCATCGCCAAAATAGCCAAGCAGATAATCGTTGCCGCCTTGACCGTCAATTACATCATTAGAAAACCAGCCATGAGTTGAGTTATTGTCATTCGTAGTGTCACACGATTTGGTTGAAAACTTGCCAATTTGATTCCCTTTTAATAAGTCAAGAATCATGTTAGTAAAGTCTAATGGAGAAATAAATGAGTTGTTGTTTACGGAGTTAGTGTTTGAATTGTCGTAATAGATATTTTCGATAAAAGCAATATGCTTTTCAGTTTCTAAATGATTACTCGGATTGTACATCGAAATCCAAACACCGCTTTTATTGCCTTGTATGCCAAAGGTTGCCGTGTAACCATAATGCGGGTCAACTTGTTCATTGCCGTCACCATCTAAAATAGCGTTTCCCTGAGCGTCTTTCAAAATCGGTAGTTTAGGTAAGGTAATCGTATCCAAACCGATTTGAAAATCTTTGATTACAAGCACATCTCTGGTACCAGTATCTGTTACTTTTCCCCAATCAGCAGCATTGTAATGCTTAGCTGCCTCATTGGCTGCCTTAGAAGCTTCTACAATTTTTTGTTTAGCCTCTTGTTGTTGCATGTGCAAATCAAATCCAGTTTTAGCTAACGCGGGAATGAATGCTAATGCAGGGCCAGCTATGGGTATCGAGCCTAAAGCAGCTCCGGCCGCATCGAAAGCAATATCAGCACCAATTTTTTGCCAATCCAAATTTACCTCTTTAAGGCCGGTTGCTGCATTGACAAAATGAGCAAGTGTTTGCGTGTTGAACTCAAAACCTAGCGTGATATCGCCTTTAACATCTAAGATAAAGCGGTCTGCTCCAGCCCCGCCTAACAATGCTTTGTAGTCATTATGAACATCAGAAAGCGCATAAATTACATCGTCACCATCGCCACCATTAACGGTATCTGAGCTACCTTTAAACAAATCTGAGCCAATCACAGCCATTAACTGGTCATTACCGCTACCACCCTCTATAAGATCGTTGCCTAAACCACCATCTAGGGTGTCATTGCCGTCACCGCTTTTGATGATGTCGTTACCATTAGCACCGCTAAAATAATCATCACTGCTAATGCCATTAATAACATCATTACCGTAAGTACCAACTAAATTGGTTTTTTCTACACCAGTGACGGTTAACAATGTGCTGTTATCGTTATTTGCTGTTACTACACTACCATCAAAGTTAATCGAATAACCTTGATAACCACTGACCGCATCCGGCATAGACGCATTTAAAAACGAAGCATTTAAGGTATCAACACCATGGTCACCTGAAACAGAGCCAAAGCTAATATTAAAAGTGTCATCGCCGGCTCCGCCTGCAAAATTACTAACACGATCAGCGGGACTATCGAACACATCGTTATACTGTGTTCCGGTAACATCGTAATGACCAATTTGTTTATCAAAGGTGAGTAAGGTTGTTGGGTTGGATGCTCCATTACTTAAAGTCACTGATAAGTTGTTATTATTAGCCAATACGCCAAAATGGATGCCTGAGGTATAGTTGCCACTGAAATAATTTGCTCTCAACGTACTGGCAAAATTACCTTGAATTAACGCGGCTTCTGTAGCAATAAAGGTATTGCTTCCAAGCTTGTCCGTTACACTCTCGCCAGCTTCTAATAAGAGGGTATCGTTACCGGCTTGACCTGTACTATCGAAAGAATCATAGTAATCTATACCGCTGCCGCCGTTGATGTAGTCGTCGCCATCGCCACCGACTAAACTATCGTTGCCGTCACCACCGTAGAGTGTGTCATCCCCTGCTTGCCCCCATAACACATCATTACCATTACCACCTTGCACATTGTCGTTACCCGCTTCTCCGGCGACTAAATCATTACCGTCATTACCGAACACTTGGTCATTACCGTTACCTCCATATACCGAATCATTGCCGGTGTCGCCAAATAAAAAATCGTCGTGATTACCTCCTACGAGTTTGTCATCGCCATCACCGGCATATAACCAATCGTTGCCATCGTCGCCTTGTAATTCATCATTACCTTGACCACCGTATAAAGTGTCATTACCTAATTGGCCGTTTAAATAGTCAGCACCGCCGTTTCCGCTTAAATAATCATTACCGCCGTTACCAAAAAAATAATCTTCTCTGGCACCACCCTCCATTGCATCGTTATATTGACTACCTAAAACCCTGAAGGCTTCGATACTTGAGAACGTTAAGATAGAGTGACCATCAATTCTGGATTTTATGTCTTGTGCGCCTAAGTAACCTAAATGTATCGGTTGAGAGAAGTTCGTATAATCCGCTTCTAAAGCGTCAAAAGCGTCAGTACCCATTACATTGCCAGTTGTTTGTCTATACATAGCCATTGTCTTCACCTTTAGTCCAATACAGTTCGGCGCAACTATTGCTGAACAAAAAAGGGGTATACTGTAGAA
>CAWUNX010000262.1:0-5786 GCA_963923905.1 uncultured Methylocucumis sp. | reverse complement strand
CACAAGGAGTATCGTCGGCAGCGTCAGATGTGTATAAGAGACAGGCCTAGTGTTAAATGTTGTTATCAGTGGGTTGCTGAGAATTTGCTAAGTTATAAGCATAAAAAAACCAGCCAGGCGTATAACGCGCTTGGCTGGTTTTTTATGGCTTAGGATTATTCAACATCCGTTGTTGTTTTATCTAAAGCCCGCCTATCTTCATTTTGCTCTTTTTGTAATGTACGCATCATATAGAACAAGCCTGATAAAACCCCTATCACTAACGTGATTTCAAGTAGCATTCTAAACATCACCAACTCCTCATAACCTGGTCATTATTTCTTAACAGAGCGTAAACGCTCCCTAAACAACCTACCCGCTATTTTGAGTATGGCAAGTGCTTTAAAAACAATAAGTCACCGTTAACAGCAGTCATTAACGCCCGCATTTTTCATATCTTAATTTTGGTCGATAACCTTGCGAAAAGATTAATGTTGTCATGGATGGCAATAGTCAAATCAGATAATTCGCAATTTTTGGCTTTGATTTTAAGATAATTCCCATAAGCAAAATCTGGATTTAGTATAATAATGATTGCCTAAAAACACGCTTAATTTACAGGTAAGACTATGACTATAACAACAAATATAATGAATAACTTGGAAGCCTTTGTTAATGGGGGATGTGAGCGAGTGGTTAATCATCCACAGTATCAAGTGTGGTTGAATATGCCACCGGTTAAGCGCTGGTCAGTGCTTGCGGGCGTATTAGTAGGAGTAACGACTTTATTTTTTGGTCTTTTATATCTGATTTTTGGCAAAATTGTTGTTATCGGCTTTTTTGCCAGTATTTTAGCGGGCTTAGCAACGGGTGCGGGGGCTTTGCCGGCGTTATTTTTTAGAAACATATCCAATAACTTATTTAATAGCTTATTAGGCGCTGCCGCTGGCGTGATGTTAGCGGCAACCGCGTTTTCTTTGCTCGTGCCGGGTATAGCCAGTGCGAATGCGTTATGGCCGGGTAAGGGCATATACGCTGTGTCATTGGGTATGATCATTGGCGCACTATTTTTGCATTTTGCCGATAGTAAAATGCCTCATGTACATTTTGATAGCATTGGCGATAAACACCTTACTTCAATGAAGAAAATCTGGTTGTTTATTATCGCGATTACGATTCATAACTTTCCTGAAGGCATGTCGGTTGGGGTGAGCTTCGGTGCGGGTAATATTAATAATGGCGTGGTGTTGGCGATTGCCATTGCTTTACAAAATATTCCTGAAGGCTTAGCGGTTGCATTGCCGTTAGTAGCGTTAGGCTATGATAAATGGCGCGCTGTGGGTATTGCTTTGGTTACGGGATTGGTTGAGCCTGTAGGTGGTTTATTGGGCATTACTATGGTGACGATTTTCCAGCCGTTATTACCTCTAGCAATGGGCTTTGCAGCCGGTGCTATGTTATTTGTTATTAGTGAAGAAATTATCCCAGAAACGCATAGCAATGGCCGGTCACGCTTTGCCACGTTTACGTTAATGCTTGGCTTTATTGTCATGATGATTTTAGATAATTTGCTAGGCTAGGATTAAGTATGGAGTTTTCTGTCGATTGGCATCTGGTTGAGTTATGGCAACGAACGGTTAGTACTTTAACTGCACCCGCCTTTTCATTGGCGACGTTTACCAGTTACGCGCTAATTGTTGCTGCTGAAATGGGTGACAAAAGCCAATTAGTGTGTATGAGTTTAGCGGCTAGACATAAAGGGATGCCAGTGTTTTGGGGCGCGCTAGCCGCTTATGCACTACTCAATGCGCTAGCGGTGATTTTTGGTAGTGTTATTGCTTCATGGCTACCCGACTATGTGGTGGCCTTCGTTGTTTCGCTGTTGTTTGCCGTGTTTGGCGTACAAGCCTGGTTTACTGAAGAGGACGAGGATGACGAAGAGGTTGTAGAAAAAAGTGGCGTCAGTGTGTTTGCGACGGCGTTTTTATTAATTACGATGGCTGAATTTGGCGATAAGACACAATTAGCCGTAGTTGCATTAAGCAGTGGTACTTCAGCGGTTGCTGTTTGGTTAGGGGCAACCGCTGCGTTAGCGACAACAACAGCGGTAGGTGTTATAACTGGACGAACGTTATTGCAAAAATTACCGTTAGTGTTGTTGCATAAGCTGAGTGCGGTAATTTTTTTGTTATTATCCGGGGTTGCTGGGTGGCGTATGTATCAAGCGTATGGTTGCCAGTAAACACCTGGTTAACGTAAAGGTGCGACTTGGCCGCTATTCCGATAAGTTTGATAATCCGCTATTACTAAAGCATGGTCAAACGCCAGTAACCCAGGTAAGGTTTTAAAGGTAAATAACGCCACATTTTTTGCATCATCTGCGGCTTTAGGTTGACCATGCGCTTCAGCAACATAAACGGCGGTGACGGTATGATTTCTAGGGTCGCGGGCTGGGTTAGAATAAAGCCCTAATAGCGTTATTAAACTAACGTCTAAGCAAGTTTCTTCTTTAGCTTCGCGTATAGCTGCGTGCTCAAGCGTTTCACCGACATCAACAAATCCACCAGGGATGGCCCAGCCTAACGGTGGATATTTACGTTCAATCAAGACAAATGGGCGCTCGGGCAAATCAATTAATTCAATAATACAATCGGCGGCTAATAATGGCGTAACTGGTTTTGGCATAAAAAACTCGAAGTGGTCGTGTTAGATTTTTAGTTATAGCATAAGGTCGGGTTGTATAGCTAAGTTTGTTACAATAGCTTTCTTTATTCTTTTTCTTAAGTCCCTGTGAAACATTCGACTAATATCCATCACGATAAAATTCTCATTTTAGATTTTGGCTCACAATATACTCAGTTAATCGCTAGGCGTATTCGTGAAATCGGCGTTTATTGCGAAATCTACTCGTGTGAAGCGAGTGACGACGAGATTAGCGCGTTTGCGCCTAAAGGTATTATTTTATCGGGCGGCCCTAATACCGTGACTGCTCATGATACACCTAGAGCGCCTGCATCTGTGTTTAGTTTAGACGTACCGGTATTAGGCATTTGCTACGGTATGCAGACCATGGCAGAGCAACTCGGCGGCAAAGTTGAAAGCTCTGACCACCGTGAATTTGGTTATGCGCAAATTCGCGCACGCGGACATTCCCGGTTATTACAAGGCATAGAAGACCATTTGTCACCAGAAGGGTATGGCTTATTAGACGTTTGGATGAGCCATGGCGATAAGGTGACGATCATGCCTGAGGGCTTTAAACTCATCGCGAGTTCAGAAGGCGCGCCTATTGCCGGTATCGCTAATGAAGAAAAAAACTTTTATGCGCTGCAATTTCATCCAGAAGTAACCCATACCAAGCAGGGGTTACGCATTCTTAGCCGTTTTGTCGTCGATATTTGTGACTGTGCGACGTTATGGACTTCGGACAACATCATTGCTGACAGCATTCGTTCGATTACTGAGCAAGTCGGTAGTGAGCAAGTGATTTTAGGTTTGTCGGGCGGGGTTGATTCTTCAGTCGTTGCGGCGTTATTACATAAAGCTATTGGCACGCAGCTTACCTGCGTATTTGTCGATACCGGCTTGTTAAGACTACATGAAGGCGATCAAGTTATGGCTATTTTCGCTGAGCATTTAGGCGTGAATGTGATTCGTGTTAATGCTGAACAACGTTATTTAGAGCAACTGACCGGTATTACTGACCCTGAGCAAAAACGCAAAATTATCGGGCGTTTATTCGTCGATATTTTTTCTGAACAAGCCGCGCAATTGCATAATGCTAAATGGTTGGCACAAGGCACGATTTATCCTGACGTGATTGAGTCGGCCGGTGCTAAAAGTGGCAAAGCGCATTTAATTAAATCGCATCACAATGTTGGCGGTTTACCTGAGAAAATGCATTTAAAATTGCTAGAGCCGTTACGCGAATTATTTAAAGATGAAGTACGCAAACTAGGCCTAGAACTCGGTTTGCCGTCTGAAATGATTTACCGTCATCCCTTCCCAGGCCCAGGTCTTGGCGTTCGTATCTTAGGTGAAGTAAAAAAATCCTATGCTGATTTATTGCGTCAAGCCGATGCGATTTTCATAGAAGAACTTTATAACCACCGATTATATGAGCAGGTTAGCCAAGCGTTTGCTGTCTTTTTGCCCGTGCGCTCGGTTGGCGTAATGGGTGATGGTCGCCGCTACGATTATGTCGTGGCTTTACGCGCAGTTGAAACGATTGATTTTATGACGGCACGTTGGGCGCATTTGCCGTATGACTTTTTAGAATTGGTGTCGAGACGAATTATCAACGAAGTTAACGGTATTTCGCGTGTTGTTTACGATATTTCCGGCAAGCCACCGGCTACGATTGAATGGGAATAACGGAACAAGACGTTGCTTGGATGCGCTATGCGTTACGTTTAGCGCAACGTGCCGAACAGCAAGGTGAAGTGCCAGTCGGTGCGGTATTAGTTAAAAACAATGACTGCTTAGCCGAAGGTTGGAATCGGGTGATTCAAGACCATGACCCAACCGCCCATGCTGAAATCATTGCCTTACGCGCAGCCGGTTTAGCACTGGGTAATTATCGGCTACTCGATACTACATTGTATGTCACATTAGAACCTTGTGTTATGTGCATAGGTGCTATTTCTCAAGCGCGCGTCAAGCGTTTAGTGTTTGGCGCTGATGACCCTAAACGCGGCGCTGTGTGCCATGCGTTAAGCTTATGTGAAGCGGATTTTTTAAATCATAAAATCGAATGGCAAAAAGGCGTGCTCGCAGAGCCGTGTTCTGAGCTTTTGAAGCAGTTTTTTAAGGTTAGGCGTTAGGGCTTGTTGTAACGCATTGTTAATACCAGCATGTCATTTTAAAATTTCTCAAACATTTTAAAAATTCTCCATGTACAACGTTTTAATATTATGCACAGGCAATTCCTGTCGCAGTATTTTGGCCGAAGCATTATTCAACGCTAAAGCGGCGAGCCGTTTAACAGCGTATTCGGCCGGTAGCCATCCTACTGGCATAGTCAATCCTAATGCCTTAGCGACTTTGGCACGCAATGGTTTGGCGACTAGCGGTTTTCTTAGTCAATCGCGGGATGACTTTGCTGATAAATCTATCGATTGGGTGATTACCGTGTGTGATAACGCGGTAGGAGAGACTTGTCCTATTTTTTTAAAATGGCAGTGTTAAAGCACATTGGGGTTTGCCAGACCCGGCTAAAGTAACTGGCGCAGAGTCAGTGATTACTGAGGCTTTTCAGGCTACTTACGATGCCTTAGCCGAGCGCATTGATACGTTGCTGGCCTTGCCTTTTGAGACTTATAGCTGCGAAGACTTAGTAGAGCAGCTTAATCAGATAGGGACGCAGGCTGAGTTAAAAGGTTGTGTTGTGAATTAAAAAGCCTTACTCGTGTAAAAAATGACCTCAGCTAGCAATCCGCACTTTATTATGTGGATTATCCATCAGGATAATCCAGTGAATTTACGCTAAAAAATTGGTAACTACCTACCTAAGCCATGCCAAATTTAACAGGAGCGGCTAAAAATAAAGCGTGTAACCAGTCAAAGGCGGATTGTTTCTGTTTACGACAAGTGGCAATAACCGATTCAAGTCGCGCATAAATACGAGCGCCAAGCAGGGTACGGAAACAGCCGCACACTTTCAATTTCACTTTAATGGTGCGCAGATCGCGTTCCGCTTGGTTGTTGGTGAACGGGACGCCAAATTCAAAGGCAAAACGAAGAATCTCCTCTTCGGCTATTTCCATCAACGCCAATACCAAGAAATGAGCGATAATACATAATCAAAT
>CAWUNX010000261.1:0-5801 GCA_963923905.1 uncultured Methylocucumis sp. | reverse complement strand
TTCTACAGTATACCCCTTTTTTGTTCAGCAATAGTTGCGCCGAACTGTATTGCATTCTGAGAATCTAAATTACCGCCGTTCGCCGTTACGCTGACTGCGACAGATTCGGTTAATCCTGTATTAGTCCGAGCACTTAGCGTTGCTCCGTCTAAGGTTAACACTCCAGTATTCGGTAAGTCGTTAGTTGCCAAGATGCCGGCGCTAAGAGTCGTACCGCCAGTATAGGTTTCAGTGTTGTTTAAAATGAGCGTACCAGCTCCCGTTTTCACCAACCCACCTGCTCCGGTGAGTTGGACGCCGATAGTCAGTGTGTCCCCTACCCCATTGGTAAAGGTTTCAACACCAGCCAACGTTGCAGTTACACCAGCACCACCAGCGAGCGACAGCGTTGTAAGACCATCTGCGTTAAAAGTCAGACCAGCGGCTACATTGACATTACTGCCGAATGTAATCGTTTGTCCCGTAAGAGCACTGGCAAAATTTATCGTCGTGCCAGTAGGTCGATTAGCGGCAAATGCTAAGGCCTCGCGCAACGATAATCCGCTTCCGTCGGCTATGGCGTCCGCGACGCGCGTATCGGCGGTTGAATCGGTATCGGCTGCATCGATTCCATCGTCGTCGTTTACCGTCACCGTCAGTGTGTCCAAAACAGTGACCGACACATCCTTTTGATAGCTGCCGTTAGTACCGCTGTCATCGGCATTAATCCTAATGGAATATACACCCGCCGCTAAGCCAACGGCAGTTGCCTGCAAACTAGTACCAACAATGCTAAAGGCATTGAATTCGGAACCAGAAACCTGACCATTAACACTGATAATAGTAAACGTATGCGCGTTATTATCGACATCGGTTGCCGATAATGTGCCTATGACAGTGTTAGCGGGGTCGAAGACATAAGCCGTGTCACTGCTGAGCGATATATCACTAGGTGTATCATTAACGCCGGTAATGTTGATGGTCAAGGGTTGATTCGCTGTTAAACTGCCATCGCTGACCGTGACGGTAAACGCATCATAAGTATTGCTAGTTAGCGCATTAATAGCGGTTGCATCGGCAACATAAACATAATTGCCATTAACACTATTGACGTAGAGCGTGCCATAGCTACCCACTAATTTTACATCGTAGGTCAAGCCATTAATCACATCACTACCACCCGTAATTCCCGACGAAATGCCGTAAGTCAATGTCGAACCTTCGTCATCGCTGGCTAACAAGGTTCCGGCTTGGTTTACAAACGTATCATCTGCGCGGGTGTCGGTTAAGGTAAGAGCCGTAGGTGCCGTTAGTATCGGCGTGTCATTAACACCGGTGATAGTAATCACAAGCGGTTTGCTGGCTGACAAACCGCCATCCGACACGGATACGGTAAATGTCTCTGACGTATCCGCCGATACCGCATTGATAGCAGCATTGTTTGGAACAAAAACAAAAGCGCCGGAGCTGCTGTTTAAATAAAGTATGCCAAAGCTGCCGGTTTTGGCTAAGTCATAATTTAAGCTGTCAACAACCGCAGTCACCGCGATGGCGCCATTTAGCGCATAGGTTAACGTTGTACCTTCCACATCGGAACCCAACAAATGTCCCGATTTATTGGTAAATACATCGGCTGCTGCGGTATCGTTTAACGCAACCTCACCATTGCCACCGACTGCTAAATTTAGCGCAAACGTTACTGGAGTATTAGCGCCTGCCAACATAGAGGTTTGGTTTGTGTATGCAACACCGCTACCTTGACCGTCACCGCCGCCACCGGATAACCAGAAATGCGCTTGAACATCATCATTAATTAAAGTCGGGCCATCGATTAATGCGCCGGTTGCATCGAAGGTTCCCAACATTAACGAGGTTTTGCCCCCGATTCCGGGCACAGCATACGCTATCGTCATCGTACCATTGGCATCGACAACCGCAGTCGGCCTAAACAAAGCGCTGACACCAGTTGCCAAGACCATTTTACTGCCGACCACAGGCGTAGCGCTCAAGCTTGCGCCTATGCTGACAGTTCTAGCGACTAATTGAGTCACGCCACTCGCTTCATCCAAATAAATCATACGCCAGTCCGCCGAGTTCTCGACGCCAACCAGAGAAGGCGCTACTCCGACCGCAAAATCAACCACTACGGCTGCAGAAACACTCCCGGTCGTTCTGACGATACGCATGGATGTACTTGAACTGGCATCGTTCAGACGTGCGCCGCTGATTAACGAATTACCGTCAACATTATATGCAGTATCCGGGGTAATCGCGCCAGCCGATGTAATAGACGTTGCCGTATAAGTGCCTGTAACTTCAAATGAGGCATAAAGCGTAAAATTAAATCGATTGGTTACGCCGTCGCTGGTGGCTTGATTATAGGCGACCAGAATACGGCCCGAATCCGATAAATCGATACTGCCGGTACCATCAACTCGGTTGGATGTAAAGCTTACTGTTACCGCAGAGCTATAAGCCGTACCATCAGCGTTATAACGTTGGAACATCAAATCCGTCAAACCTCCGGCATCAGGTACGGTATCGTAGAGCACAGCAAAACGACCATTCGCATCCATGTCCACGTCTAACGTGATTGGCCTAGTGGTTGAGAAATCTAAATCGGCAGGCGTCACATTAATCACTGACGTTATCGCAACGCCATTGCTATCGAATACTTGAGCCTTAACCGCAACCTTGCTTGTCGTCGACATATCCGTCCAAGCGACGACATAATGATCGCCGTTACTACCCGTCGCAATAACTGGATCAAAAATAGCGCTAGCGCCTTCTAAACCAGTAGCATGACCGAATTGATTGGTTTGTACACTTCCGAGAATTGCCAAAGTCGGAGTGTCGTTGTCCGCTGTTATAGTGATTGCCGCTGTATCGGTATCGGCAGAAAATGCGCTATTGCCGCCGTTGGTAGTCGTGTCCGCCGTCCCTCCGGCAGTCCCGGAACTTTTATCCCAGGCACGGAAGGTAATCGTACTGGTGCCGTTGTAATTTGTGTCAGGAACAAAACGAATTTTGTGGGTGCTTGCCGCAGATAACGTACCGTCTAATAACCGTGCAGCCGATGTTAAATCGACTAGCTGACCGGTGGTATTGGTAAAATTCGACCATGTGTTGCCATCATCCAGTGAGTATTGCCAAACTCCATTGCTATTATCAACCGCTGTTACCGCAATGGCTTCTGACGCGCCATCCAAATCAGTCATCGAACCATCGACGACGAAATCGGCGATGCTCGTACCGGTATTTGCGCCATTAGCAACATCTTCAATAATAGTCGGTAATGACGGAGTAAAACTAGCATCCAATAACGGCGCTGTATTAAGCGCGCTTAACGCCAAATCGTTGCCGTTGCCACCCGCATAGTTGATAAGATAGGTACGGCCTCCCATGATGAAGCTGTTGCCTGTTACCGTAACTGGCGAGCCACCTACTGTAACGGTTGCAAAATTGCCAGTAATCGCATCGGAGTTATCATTGTCTATCAGTGTAAAGTTATCGCCCGCTGTTGGTGTAAACCCTCCGAAATCAATGGCTAAAGTAGCTCCCGATAAATTGACCGTGCCGTTAACAACGAGTTGATCGTACCCGGTACCTGGAATAATACCGTTGACTTCTGCTTTTATCACCGCGCCAGATGCTAACGATAAATTACCGTTAATTGTTAACGTCCCTGGGCTATTTCCTGCAGCCAGTATGCCGCCGTTGCTAATCGTCGCGGTATTGGTAGAAGACACCGCAAAAATACTGCCGCTACCGCCTAGCGTAGCACCGGAGTCCACTGTTATGCCGGATGTGGCGGATAATGCGCCGTCTACCAATAACGTTCCCGATGAAACTGCCGTTGCGCCGCTGTATGACGCTGTATTCGACACAACAAGCGTACTGTTGCCGGATTTTGTCAGGCCGCCGCTGCCCGATAAAAGACCGCTTAACGTCACGGCGGCGTCGGTTTGGATAATCGCCGCGCCGTTTAATGTGACGGCATTATCGATGGTAGTTGCACTGGTAATGGTTAATTCTGCGCCACTCGCAAGTAAGACAGCCCCTGCACCCAGATTATGGTCGGCGGTAATAAAAACGTGGGTATTCGCGCTAACAATCGTGCTGCCGGTATAGCTATTCGTGCCCGATAGCACGATTGCGTTGTTATTTGTCGAGTCATCATTTAAGAGAGTCAGGCTTCTGGCGCCACCGCTTTCCGAGATATTACCGGAAAACGTGATAACAGCGCCGTTAACCATTAGATAATCGGCGCGGTCAGTTAGCAGCGTAGCATCTCCTGCGAGCACAAATGCATTGCTGATAGTTCTTGTATTACCACTGACTATTACTTTTACACTAGAGCCTAGTGTGACAATACCACTACCAAAACCACTAGTTCCATATACCTCGATTTTGCCTGAAGTGGCATTGATGTCGCCGGTAAAACCATCGACATTCCAAAAGTTAAGAACACTATTACCGGTCTTAGTCAGGGTTCCTGAACCGGTTAAAGAGCCTGTTAACGCCACTTGCCCCGAGCCATTCGCAATAGTCCCGCCGCTACTGCCTATAACCACTGGATTGTCTATGACATTAAACCGATTTAAAAGGGGATTGCTATTGATAGAGCCATCGGCAAATGTCGTACCAGTGCCGGTAATTTCCAGCGTACCGCCATCTAGCGTAATAGCTCCGCCGATATTCGACGTAATAGAGGCGCCGCCGTTTTGCGTCCAAGTCGCACCCAAATTGGCATCCGAGGTTACGCTTAACGTGCCGGCAGAAACCGTGGTACCGCCTTTGTAGATATTGGTTCCGGATAACGTCAGCTTTCCGGCACCGGTTTTGCTAAGTCCACCTTCAGCACCATCAGTGATTGCATTACTGCTGCCAATATTTCCGCTTAAAGTCAAGGTCGTGCTATTAGCCACATCAACCGTCACCGCACTGAAGGGCTTTTTAATAGCGCCTGTGAAGCTATTGTCACCGCTGACGTTCTGAATTGTGCCGCCAAAAAAATCAGTGATGTCTTCGCTACTTATAGTGACGCCGCCTTGTAAAGCAAGAACACCGCTATTCATCTCGTTAATGCCTTTAGCCGTATCGCCTAAAGCAGCATTATTGGTCAGCAGCAAAGTACCGTTATCTAAAAATATTGCATCTTTAAACGTGTTCGTACCGGACAAAACCACCGTACCCGTATTAGAGCCAGTGCCGATATGCAAATCCCAAGAATCACCGGTTGCCGTGCCGCTACTGCTAAAAACACCGCTGAGTGTAAGCTGAGTGCCTGTCGCTGCGGATAACGTAACACTGCCATTGCTGGTATGAGCGATAGCTCCAGACAACGTGTTATTACCGCTGATGTTTTCCAGCACCAGACTGCCACCCGCTGGATTTAAGGTAATATCTTCAGCGATGGTGATAGCACCGGAAATCTGTAAGCTTGCGCCGGAATTAACAGTTGTACCTCCCGTCACAGTACCCAACGCCGTAGCGTTTGCTGCGACTAAACTACCGGCTAAGACTTGGGTAGCGCCGTTATAGGTGTTAGCACCGGTCAACGTTAAAGCCGCACTGCCGCTTTTTTGCAACGTACCTGTAGTGCCGATAATCGTACCGCCAAAACTATCATCGGCTGCTTGATTAATGGTAAGTGTGTTTGAGCCTAAATCGAGTTGTTGACTGATATTGGAAGTTGAACGCAACCCGCCTATGGTTTCATTAGCTAATAACGTTAATCGGCTATTAGCGTTGATTAAAACTGCGCTAGGCTATTTCCGAAATTTAAAACCCCCAGTCTTAAAATTTAAGAAGGGTGAATG
>CAWUNX010000260.1:0-5813 GCA_963923905.1 uncultured Methylocucumis sp. | reverse complement strand
GGCATAGGGATAGTTGCCATCGTAGTTAACCTGTTCCGGCGTGACGGTATTGCCGAATGAAAATGGCGTGGTGGTGCCGGCCCGGCAAGCGTATTCCCATTCAGCGTCGGTCGGCAAGCGGGCGTGCAAATCCTCAAATCCGGCATTCAGACGTTCGATAAACGCTTGGCAATCATGCCAACTGACGTTTTCTACCGGATTGTTGGGGTTATCTTTGAACACACTGGGATTATCGCCCATGACCGCTTGCCATAAGGCTTGGCTACACGCGCTATCGGCCAGCCAAAAACCTTGCGTGAGCGTGACCTGATGCTGGATTTCATCGTCGTCACGTTGCTGTTCGGTTTCGGGCGAACCCATGATAAACGTGCCGGGCATGATCCAACGGAACATTTGCCTAGCATCGCCGACATCCAATAGCATGAACAAACCATGCGCCCGGTCTTCACCCCATTCTGACGCCCAGGGTTCGGGGAAGCGAGGTGGCATTCGATTGGCAAAGGCGACATTCATGCTATTAACCATTGGTCAGGCTCAGAAAATAAGGCGACCACCCCGGCGGGCTGTCGACGTTTTGTCTACCCGCGCACCGGGGGGCCTATCGTTTTCGCCGCCAACATTGGGCGGACTGGATGACGGTCTGGTCGAATGGCGCATCCACTTTCGTTCGAGCTAGGGCAAGACGGAAACCGATGGTGTTGTTACGGTTGTCAGGCTCGTTCCTGTTGCGGTTAGCCGAGCGGCAGTTCCTGCCGTTGTTGTTCCAAGAGCCGCCGCGCACCACGCGGTTATCGCCTACGACCATCACCCAGTGTTATTGTCGTAGACGGATGGGTGCAATTGCAAATCCAATTGCCGCCAGCTTCGGCTTGCTGCAGGTAAGGTAGCGGCCAAGATGGCATCGTAAGCGCTCTGTAACGCACGGTCAGACATGCCGCCTATTTGCCAAACGTCCTCGTATTGCTGACGTAACCGACGATAACGCCGTTGTTTGCGTAGCGTAAGTTTGATGATGCCGGGATAAATCCTGAAACCACAATACGTTAAACCCTGCGAACTGCGGTTAATGCGCGGATTGGGCTTTAAGGTTAATAAACAGGTCTCGGACAAATACCGGCTGAATTCGGACAAAATTTGCCGGGCGGCTTGGTTGTCCTGACACCACCAGACTATATCGTCCATGTAACGGACATGCGCTGAAACCAAGCGATGCGCCAACAAAAATCGATCGGCGGCATCCAAATAGGTGTTGGCGAAATGTTGCGAAGTCAGGGCGCCAATAGGCAAGCCTTTACCAGGCAGCGACTGGTAGGACTCAACAATACGCCGGAGCAAAGCTAAACAGCCAACACCTTTAAAGCGAGTCGCCAACAACGCCAGCAAGCGAGCATGGTCGATAGCCGGAAAGTAACCACTGACATCAACCTGAACAAACCAGGGGTAGCGTTGCAGGTTTTTCTGCACTTGCGCCACGGCCATGTGGACACCTTTACCAGGACGGCAAGCATAGCTGGTCGCTACCAGGGATTTCTCAAACACCGGTTCTGCTAAGTTCATCAACGCATGATGTAAGATGCGGTCTTCAAAACAAGCGGCATGGATAATCCGGCGTTTAGGGTCGTGGATGACAAATTGGCGATAATGGCCATAAGGCACGTGTTCCGCCAAAATATCGGCTTGCAACCTAGCCAACTGCCCATCCAAATTTGCCAAGAAGCGGGCGACATCCAGGCGCTGGCGTTTGCCACTAGCGGCTTTGTAGACCGCAAGCAAGAGATTGTCCCGCGCGGCAATGTCGGCCAGTTCAATGCGTAGGCGGCGCATGTCTAAGCGTTTGAGTTAACTTGGGTCGTATTTAACACGGCAAGAAAAACGCTGCCGTATTTTTCCAAGCGGGCTTTGCCAACGCCTTCAATACTTGCCAGTTCGGCTGCTGTGCGGACACGACGGGTCACCATTTCCGCCAATTGCTCGTTGGTGAACAAGGCATAGGCAGGTACGCCTTCTTGGCTAGAAAGGGATTTACGAAGGTCACGCAATTGTGCATAGACGGCAAAATCTTGCTCATTCAACACGGCTTTGTAATCGATGGCGTCTCGGCGGTGAGTGGCAGTGCCAGACTGCATTTGCACGTTGCCATCAAGATAGGTGACGCAGATTGACCAATAACTGTTTTCCCCCACATCGACAAAATGCTTTTCCACGGTCATTACCCGGTGTTGGCTACAAAAGGCATTAATTATCTGCTGTGCGTCTTCCGGCCACTTGGCAGGGATGGTAAAGAATTGCAATTTCATAGGTATTATTTGCGTTTGGGTTTGGCCTTGCTGCCCGGCGTGCCATGTCCAGCCTGACTGCCGCCGCTACCGCGCGGCTGTCCGTCCGGCCACTGCCCGCCTTGCTGGCCTGTGCTGGATGCGCCTTGTCGACCTAGGGCAAGACGGAAACCGATGGTGTAGGAACGGTCGTCAGGCTCGTACCTGCCGCGGTCAGCCGAGCGGCAGTTCCTGCCGAGGTAGTCCCAAGAGCCGCCGCGCACCACGCGGTCATCGCCCTGTTCTGCACCAGTCGGATCGGTGACGGCTTTATTCTTGTAATTGTCAAACCAATCTTGACACCATTCCCTAACATTTCCGTGCATTTCATACAGCCCCCAGGGATTGGGTGGAAGCGTTTTGACGGAAACGGTTGTCTGTCGATATAAACCTTTAGCGCCATTGGCATAGGGATGGTTACCATCGTAATTGACTTGTTCCGGCGTGATGTTGTCGCCGAACGAAAACGGCGTGATTGTTCCAGCCCGGCACGCGTATTCCCATTCCGCTTCGCTAGGCAAACGGGCATCCAAACCTTTGACTTGGGCATTCAGACGTTCGATAAACTTCTGGCAGTCATGCCAACTGACCTGTTCTACCGGATTGTTGGGGTCATCTTTAAAACGGCTCGGATTCTTGCCCATAACCGCTTGCCAAAGGGCTTGCGTACAAGCCGTATCCGCCAGCCAATAGCCTTGCGTCAGCGTCACTTCGTGCTGGGTTTCATCTTGCCATCGTTCCGGTTCCGATTCGGGCGAACCCATCATAAACACGCCGGGCGCAAGCCAACGGAAACGTTGCACGATGCCGTTTAGGTTGAGGTCGGCATAGAGGCCGTAGCGGTCTTGGCCGATGCTGTCCGCCCAATTGGGAAGAGTCAGCCAATCTAAAACCAGCTCTTCCCGGTCAGAGCGGATGAGCACGCTTTGTTCTCGGTTAAGCGGTAGCGGCGGCTGGCCTATGCTTTTTTGCAGGGTTGTTTGGCCGTCGCCGGTTTCGATTCTCAGAATATCCGTGCTATGGCGCAGGCTGCCGATGCGGCTGCCTGTTGCCGTCCAGCCGATCAACAGTTGTGCACCGCATTGGTAAACCGGGCTGTCAATGGCTGGGTTGGCATCTAACAGCCAAGCAAATTTTTTCAGGTCTATCACTTCCGGCAAGTTGGCTAAGCCGTCTTGTTGATAGGCAGCAACCAAAGCGGCTGCCAGGTATTCATTGGTTAACAGCGCATCATGGGACTGTTGCCGTGTCAGTAGCCGCCCTAGCCATTGCGTGCCCAGTTGCTTGATTTCGCCCGTTTGTTCGCCAATGGTTTTTGCCAAGCGTTGGGCAAATCGTTGGGCTGTTGTTGATTCAAAAAAACCCAGCAATTCGGCCAGGGCGAGTTGTTCTTCGTAAGCAATCGTGGGCGATAAATGAGCATGATGCTGGAGTAGCAAGTCGGCGATGTGTTGCTTGGGCGCTGTTAACGCCGGATCATCGCGTAAGCAGTTACGGTAAACGGCGGCTTGTTCGGGTTGAAAATAGCAGGCCAACAGTGTAGCTTGCATAGCAGGATGGTTCCACACGGCATATTCGGCGCCGACATCCATGGCCTGGGCGGGAAATAAGTAACGCGCCGCCCGTAGCAAGGCCGGTTCAATACGCACGGCGGTGGCCAGCAAGCTGAGCAAACGTTCTGCCTGGGGATGTTGGCGTTCGGTTTTGCTGTTTGGGGAGTAGCGGGTGGTTCTAGTCAGCCGTAGCGGCGGACGGACGGCGCGATCCCAATACACGGGCATAAAAAGTTGGCTGAGTTCGCCATCCCACCAGCGCGGCGGGCTGGGCATTAACGCGGTGGCCCGTGCCCCCGTGCGGGCGAGTTGTTCACCAAACCGCCGCCAGCGCAAACGACGCTGGTCACCCGTTTCGTTGCAGCCTAAATCGCTCAGTATTAAAACCGGAACATCGGCTTGCGGAAGCTGATAACGCGCAGTACGCCAGCCATCGCCAGTGTTAAGCCAACACGCACCGAAAGGGTCGCCGTCAGGGAAGGCATAGACGCTTAAGCCTGCGAGTCCGCGCAAGTCGGCAAGCTGTGTTTGCACACCGTTGAAATCCGCCCAAAACGGCACTAAGCTTGGGTCATAGTCGATGACGATTTGCGCTTGGCTGGCCCAGCCTTTGCGTTTGGCTTTCGGTAAGCGGCGCAGGCATTCGCCGTTGGCGATATGCTGGATGATGCGCGGCATATCAGGTTTATGGCTGGTTGTGTGTGCACCTAAGGCCAGTTTAAGGAAAGGCCATAGCCTGTGCCATGCCATCAGCGGTTGTTGTACGGGCGGGTGAACGTTTTCCGGGGCTTTTAGTGCGGCATCGTTGTCTTGGTAGGGTTGGGCATCACGATACCACTGCGGTTGTTCGGTAATGATTTCATCGTCGTTGAAGCGGCGGTGGGCGGTGACATGAAGAAAGCGGGCGCGGGGGAGGCTCGTATTTTCGGCAGTTAACGTTATATTATCAAGCGCTTGCGATTGATAAATGTTATCAATTTTCAAAACCACATCGGCGATTTCAGGTGCTTGAATGGGTTTATAACCCAACACGGCGGCAAATTCTTCTATGCTGCTAGCTTTATACTGCTTCAGGCAAGCCAATAAATCCGCGCGGTTTAGTAAAGTCGTCATCGTTGCTGCTTAACGGCTAGCTTTATGGTAGACAAAACGCCGTAGCGTAGTTAACAAGCCAAGTTGCTCTTGTTCGGTTTTTGCCATGCCAGTGATGGCCCTGAGCAAATCCAGATATTCAGCTTGACCGGGTCTAGGTTGTCCAGGTTCGACGGCATTACGGTCTTCGACTAATAATTCCGCCGCACGTTGGCGTACGTCGGCACTGCATTGGTCGCCAAAATGCACATCGCCCCGGCGGCACAAAAATGCAATCAAGTCGTCGTTGTTATCCGGCAAGCTTAGCGGCAACACCAAACAACGCCGGACAAAGGCGGCGGGCAATTCGCGCTCTTCGTTGGTAGTGATGATAACCAGCGGCGCTGGGACTTTGCTCTCACAACACACAGAACCACCCAAATAAGGCACTTTAAAATCGCCGTTGCCCAAGGTTTCCAACAAGCTGTTGGGTAAATCGGTGTCGGCCTTGTCGATTTCATCAATCAGCAACACACTGCCTTGGTTGGGTTCCCAGCCTTCGGGAGGTTCCGGCATCGGGTCACTAGGGTTATGGCAGTTATCAAATTGCAGCTTTGCCGAATGCCAATTCAGCGCCCACCACAACGGCCCCGGGCTAAGAAACCGGGCGGGTTGCAGGCGGTTCAGCCGCTCCGAGTCAGGCACCGAGGCCATGATTTGCGCTTCGCCCAAGCGTGCGATGGCATCGAATTTCCATTGCAAATCTTCGCATTCGGTACGCGCATTGACGACCACGGACAAGAACAAGCGCTTTGTCGCCACCGCCGCCGCCCGCGCCAACTGGCTTTTGCCCGTGCCCGGCTCGCCCCTGAGC
>CAWUNX010000259.1:0-5862 GCA_963923905.1 uncultured Methylocucumis sp. | reverse complement strand
TTGTTCAACCAAAAAACGGCAGATTATCCGATATATTTCAAGATTTGGGTACTAGCGATAATTAGATGAATAAGAGATTGGCGAAAATACTGAGCCACAAAGATAAATGGCATGGAATAGTGCGGTACAATGTCCGTTGTGAGATTAGGTGCGCTAAGCGCCTAAAACTATATTGACATAAGCTTGGACTCTATATGATTGATAAAAAATTACTTGATATATTGGCTTGCCCCATTTGTAAAAGCCCTTTACGTTATATTAAAGACCAGCAAGAGCTGATTTGCCGGGCTGATCGTTTAGCGTTTCCGATTAAAGACGACATTCCGGTTATGTTAGAAGATGAAGCGAGAACTTTAACCTTAGAAGAAACGGATGCGTTATACCAATGAGTTTAAAGTTTAATGTGGTTATTCCGGCGCGTTATGGCTCGACGCGCTTACCCGGCAAGCCGTTATTACCGATAGCCGGCAAACCCATGATTGCGCATGTGTGTGCACGCGCGCAAGAGGCGGGCGCTGAGGGCGTCATTGTTGCTACTGATGACACGCGTATTGCCGAGGCGGTCAATACCCTTGGCATCAAGGCGGTGATGACTGACCCGAATCACCCTAGCGGCACGGAACGTATTGCGGAAGTGGCTAACACACTAGGCTGGTCTGACGATACGATTATCGTCAACTTGCAAGGCGATGAGCCATTAATCCCGGCTGAGTACATCAAAGAGGTTGCTCACGCGTTAGCGACACAAGAGCAGGCCGGTATCGCGACGCTGGCGGCAACTATTTTAGAGCATGAAGAAATATTCAATCCGAATGCGGTGAAAGTTGTGTTAGATAAGCAAGGTTATGCGTTGTATTTCAGTCGGGCGCCGATTCCATGGGAGCGCGGCCAATTTAGCTTATCAGGTGGGACGCCAACGGGATGCTTGCCGCATTTACGCCATATCGGGATTTATGCGTATACCGCAGGTTTTTTACGCCGTTATTGCGGTTGGCAACCTTCGCCACTAGAAGTGGTTGAGGCTTTAGAGCAATTAAGAATCTTGTGGCATGGCGATAAAGTACTGGTTAAAACCGTAGCCAAAACACCGATTGCCGGTATTGATACGCCAGAAGATTTAGCTAGAGTCGAAGCGGTGTTAGCGCAATCGGTAGTATAGTCGGGCGTACTAGGCGATAGCTGCATTGCGTCGAATGTGTAGGATCACATACCGGTGCAATGCCTGTGGGCTGGAACGGAATGTTAGGTTTTATTCTCAGCTTCTTGAATGACTTCAAAAAGTTGTTTGATGATTTTGGGGTGCAATATTTCTCCGGCATGGAGGTAAAACCATCCGATAACCGCATTTGACATAAATTTTATGGCTACCTTTTTGCCGATCTAAAACAAAACCGCTGCGGAGAAGAAGTCTTTCTGCCTCTTTTGCGGTAAGCCTTGGATATTTAGGCATGGACGGCTATTTCTATAGGCGAGATGATTATCTTGCGCTTCTGAAGCGCATGCAGCTCTTCTGTTTTAAGGCTTTCTAAATATAATTCAGCAGCTTCTTGAATATTCGAAAGGGCTTCCTCGTAAGAATTGCCTTGCGTTACGCAACCTTTTAACTCAGGAATTTGGGCAAAATAGCCAAATTCGTCTTTTTCGATCACAGCATTCAGTATCATGGATGCATACTCCTATGCTAAAAAATATTATACCGTTGAAATTATTAGGGTTTGCAAGTTCATCCCAGCCATACTGGGTATGGCGCAATAGGCGATAGCCGCATTGTGAGCCGAATGTACAATTAGCTTTGTGCTAGCGGCAGGACTTTAAGATACTCGATTAACCCAATATCCAGGCTGGCGTGACTGATGGGCTATAGCAAAAATAATTATGCGGTCATTCTCAAGTGGCTTATAAATAAGCCAAAACGGAAAGCCTTTAATGACAGCACGCCGTGTACCGGACACAGAAGGAGAGCCAACGTGTGGAAAAGCAACGACTAGGGAGACTGTTTTTTCAACAGATGATGAGAATCTTTTGCCCAGCCCTGGTTGTGCCGCTTCATAAAATGCTACTTCCGCCATAAATTCTTTCTGCGCCTCAGGAATAAATTCAACTTTTCTCACTGGACAAGACGCCTTGCTTCATCGAATACATCTCGAGCTGGAATAGTAGATACTTCTCCCGCGTCAAAGGCCAAGACACGTCTAGCGATTTCCAGTTCCCATTCTTGTTCTATCTCTGTGGAGATTTTCTCTTGCAGAGACTCTAAGAGAAATTCGGCGAGCTTCGCACGATCATCGGCAGGCAACAATGAAGCTTGCTGTTCTACTTCATAAAGTGATGTGGTCATTGGCGTTCCTTGGTTTTTTAGAAGATGAACTGCATTTTACGCTAACAAAAAACTGAAACCTCAAAAAATGCAAAACAGGCAGTGTGTTAACCCATCATTTGACCACCGTTAAAAACAAGTAGACTTTTTCGCAATCAAATTCCATGCGGCTAACCAGGCTTGCGGTTGGTAAGCATCGGCGTTTTTTTCCAATTCGCCGGATAACACCATGCGCAAGGTATTATTGATAACGCCTAGGAAAAAACCGGTGGCTAATAAGGGGTCGATATTGCGAATCTCACCGGCGCGGATACCTGATTGAATGATTTTAACGACTTTGGTGAAGGCTGGGGTTTCCAGCAAGGGTTTTTGCTGGGGAATAAATTCACAGGTTTGAATAACTAGCAAGAATCGGATGACATGCGGTGCGTCGTCAGTAAGCTTGAACAGCAAATTAACAAAGCTTCTTAATTGTTCTGACGCTTTTTGGTTGCGTCGTCGAATATCGTCGATTGAAACGTTTAAGCTATCAAAAATCATGTCGTACAGCTTGATAGCAATCGCTTGTTTGTTGGTGAAAGAGTTATAAATTGATGAGACGGTAGTTAAACCAGCAGCTTTGGCTATATCTGTGAGTGAGGTGTTGAAATAACCTTGTTCAGCAAATAATTTCAGCGCCGCTAGCAATATATCATCTGTTTCATCGGTGCGTTTAATGGTATGAAGTTCCTGTTCCATGTTCGTTATCGACAGCCAATTCTATAGGCTGTATTGTTATTATGGGTTACTGTAACGTCTTAGCGTGTTAAGAGCTACGTTATATTGGCAATAAGCATTCAGTTTATTGCCGTTGTTTATTCTTCTGCTATTGCACTAATCGCCGCGCGTAAGTAATTAATCATAGACCATAAAGTTAGAATCGATGCTAAATACAGCAAGATATAACCTAAGGTATTAACAGGTATGCCAGCAATATCGTCGCGATAAAGTAAAAAGCCGATAGACAGCATTTGTGCCGTTGTTTTCCATTTCGCTAGCATAGATACTTGCACATACGCCCGTTTGCCAATTTCGGCCATCCATTCCCGCAACGAGGCAATAGTGATTTCTCGTCCGATAATGATAGCCGCCGGTATGGCTAATGCCGGAGACGCTTGCTGTTGCACAATAAGCACTAATACCATTGCGACCATTAATTTGTCAGCAACCGGGTCTAAGAAAGCGCCGAACGGCGTTTCCATTTTCATTTTGCGTGCCAAATAGCCGTCTAGCCAGTCTGTTATTCCGGCAATAATATAAATAACCGTACATGCCACATTTGAATAAGCCCACGGTAGATAAAATACGATGGTTAATAACGGTATTAACGCAATTCGCAACAGCGTGATATTCGTTGGTATATTAAATTCAATGGCCATCTTGGTGGTGAAAATATTCGTAAATTCGTTGCGCTAGTTGTTTGCTTATCCCATCTACCGATGATAATGCATCAACCCCGGCTTGAGATACGCCTTGCAACCCGCCAAATTGTTTTAATAATAATTGTCGGCGTTTACTTCCTAAACCGGTAATATTTTCCAAAACAGAAGTCATTTTGGTTTTGCTGCGACGCTGTCTATGGCCTGTTATAGCAAAACGATGCGCTTCATCGCGAATTTGTTGAATCAGCAACAACGCCTCAGCACCGGTTGTCGTGTCTAAAGGAACTTCTTGATTGGTTAGGATAATTTTTTCCATACCCGGTTTACGGTCAGGTCCTTTAGAAACGCCGACTATCATAACATTGTTTAGCTGTAATTCCGCTAGTGCCTTTTGTGCAGCATTGACTTGACCACGCCCGCCATCGATAAATAACACATCTGGCATTGGATATTCGCCTTGTTGTATGCGTTTAAACCGGCGTGCAACCGCTTGTTCTATCGCCGCATAATCATCGCCAGGCGTTATGCCTGTAATATTAAAACGGCGGTAAGACGCCTTAACTGCGCCCTCGCGGTCAAAAACCACGCAAGAAGCGACAGTTTGCTCGCCTTGCGTATGGCTAATATCAAAACATTCTAAACGGCTTGGTAACTCGCTTAAGCGCAATAGCTGCTGCAAATTTAAAAAGCGGCCATAAATACCTGACTTTTCCGATGCTTTACTGGCCAAGGAATTTTCGGCATTGGTTACTGCCATTTGTAACCATTTAAAACGTTCGCCGCGCACATTCGCGTTAATCGATACCGTATGTTTGGCTTGAGCACCTAATACTTCAGATAATAATTCTGGCTCGCTAGGCTCGATGTTAACAATGAGTTCATGCGGAATTTGCTTGTCAAAATAATACTGGGCAATAAACGATTGCATAATGTCTTTGGCATCACAGTCATCAGTAAGCTTTGGATAAAACGCTTTATTGCCTAAATGTTGGCCATTACGGATGAAAAATACTTGTACACAGGCCACAGTCATTTTATGGGCTAAAGCAATAATATCAACATCGCCTTTTTCGCCTTGTACGAATTGTTTTTCTAGCACAATGCGTAATTGCTGGATTTGATCGCGATAAAAGGCGGCTTGTTCATACTCTAATGCGGTTGATGCCGCTTCCATTTTAGCGATGAGACGTTTGATAATCGCATCGCCTTTGCCTTCTAAAAACAATACGGTGTTATCGACATCGACGGCATATTGCTCTTTATTAATAAATCCAACACACGGCGCGGTACAGCGCTCGATTTGATATTGCAAGCAAGGTCGAGTGCGGTTTTCATAATAAGAATCCTCGCATTGTCGAATAGGAAACAGTTTTTGTAATAGCTTTAAACTTTCTCTGGCAGCACTCGCGCTAGGATAAGGGCCGAAGTATTTACCAGGCCGCTTTTTCGCGCCGCGTAAAAAAGTTAATTGTGGGAATTCGTGCTGAGTCGATAGGTAAATATAAGGAAAGGATTTATCGTCTCTTAAACAAATGTTATAGCGCGGCTTATGGCGTTTAATGAGCTGGCATTCTAATAACAACGCCTCGCCTTCGGTATGCGTTACAGTGACATCGATATGAGCGACTTTGCTCATCATCGCTTGTTGTTTAGGCGATACCGATTGTGTTTTGAAATAGCTAGCAACACGTTTTTTTAAGTTTTTCGCTTTACCGATGTAAATAATGTCATTTTGCGCATTAAACATCTGGTAAATGCCAGGACGTGAGGTTAGGGTTGCTAAAAATGCCGCGCTATCGAATAATCCAGTTGCTGTGTTATTAGCAACTTTATTATCTAGCGTTTTAGGAATTTTAGACATCGCCGAACCTGCTAGGCTTTAACGCTTTTGTTTATGGATTGGTCGCAATCACAAAGCGCACAGCATCTAAACGTAATTGCGCCGCTTGGATATTCTCATGCGCAACCAGGGTAAAATCTTTTAATTGTTCGATTTCTTCCGATTTAATCGTAGGATTGACTTGTTTTAACCTGACTAAACGTTTGATTTCTGCGCTTAGGGTTTCCAGCATTAACTGAGCGGCATCGCTGATTAGGGTTTGCATTCGCGCATGAGCTTGCTGT
>CAWUNX010000258.1:0-5872 GCA_963923905.1 uncultured Methylocucumis sp. | reverse complement strand
ATGATATTGCATCGACGTTGGCTGATGAGCATCAGTATTTTTTTTAACAGCGTGGTTTTTACGCCTGTTTATGCCCAGGAAACTTTATGGAACGCATTGACTACCGGGCATTTCGATTGGTTTTTTCGTTATCGTTATGAGCAAGTCGATGACGGTACGCCTAATTTAGCCAGTGCTTATGCCCAGACATTACGTTCAGCGATTGGCTATCGTAGTAATAGCTATCGACAGTTTGATGCGTATTTACAAGTTGAAAACGTATTGGCGTTAGGTGATGACAGCTTGTATAACGATGGCGGCAGTAACGGCGTCAACAATCGTGCGGTGGTTGTTGACCCTGAAGGTACAGAGCTGCAACAAGGCTATTTGCGTTTTTCCGGCTTACCTAAAACGCTATTAACCGTAGGTAGGCAAGAAATTACTCATAGACCCGCGCCATTACATCGCTATGTCGGCAATATTTTATGGCGACAAAATTGGCAAAGCTTTGATGCGGTACGCGCAGTTAATTTATCAATACCGCATACGCTTATCGATTATGCCTATGTCTGGCAAGTTAATCGTATTTTTGGTTCGGATAATCCTAGGCCTGACGTAGCACGGTTTCAGATGAACAGCCATTTTCTAAACATCCAGTACAGCGGCTTATCTGCGGCTAAGCTTGAAGCTTATGGCTACTGGTTGGAATTTACCACGCCTGTTTCGGCAAAGTTTTCAACCGCGACCTATGGGTTACGTGTTTCAGGTGATAAAGTCATTGCTCCTAAAACCAAATGGCTTTATGCCGGTGAATATGCAAAACAACTAGATTTTGCTAATAATCCTTATGCCATTGGTGCGGATTATTGGTTGGCTGAATTGGGATTGAATTATACTTTTGACGGCCTGGTACAAAATGCCGGATTAAAGTTATCAACCGAGTATCTAACCGGTCAAGGCGGGGTGAATGCTTTTCAAACGCCTTTAGGTACAAATCATGCGTTTCAAGGCTTTGCTGACCGATTTTTAGTGACGCCGGGCGATGGTATTGCCGATTATTTTGCGACGCTACAACTAAAATTTGCTAGCGAAACGCAATTAAGCGTGGTCTATCATCAATTTCATGCCGAGCATGACCATTATCATTACGGCGATGAAGTTGATTTAGTGCTTGAACATCCTCTGAGTGAGCATTTAATCGCTGGTTGTAAGTGGGCTGATTATCGTGCCGATGGCAATACGTTAAATCAAAGTCGCAATCTTGCATCAGGCCAGGCTTTTGATTTAAGTAAATTTTGGTTGTATTTACAGTTTTCGCTTTAAATTTCAGGTTACTAACTTAAGTAGGGACAGGGCGTTTAGAGCGCTGGTGTTGGCAGCAGGGATGCTGCCGTCAAGCCTACAGGGATGTATTTACGGCGTCCTGCGCTCTGAATGTCCTGTCCCTACTTAGCATTGTCCGGTCTAAAGTGCATAGCCAAATTTCACGTAATATGTGATGTTTAGCTAGTTTTTACGACAAAGTTTTTATGCTGACTGAACTTTCCCCGCCTAATTCGGAATTACTTATAAAGGACTTTTCGCTTGCTTTAGGTAGAATAGGAATGATTTCCACTTAAGCCTGGAGTAGCGATGATTCGTGATAACGAACAAGCGCAAAATTTTCGTGTCCAGCACGAAATGAATAGCGATGATGGGCTATTAATGCAGCGCATTGCCGCTAAGGATCGTGCTGCATTTACCCAGTTTTATCATGGTTACGCGCCAAGAATCGGTAAGTTTTTGATAGCGTCATTAAAGTCTAAAGACTTAGTTGATGAAGTGGTTAACGAAGTCATGTTGACGGTGTGGCAAAAAGCAGAGTCCTATGACCCGAATCAAGGCAAGCTGAGTAGCTGGGTGTTGGGTATTGCGCATAACAAGTGTTTAAAGCTATTAGAACGCAATAGACGCTATCAGACCGATGAAACTATTGACGAGTTAGCTGTTTATGATGCTGACATGGACGCTGATGATGCCGTATTGCATAGCGTTTTAGTCGATAATAATAGCCCTGAACGCATTCATATAGGTAAGCAAACCGGAATGGCTTTAACGTTGGCATTACAGCAATTGAGTTTTGAGCATAGAACCGTTTTAGAATTAACGTTTATCGAACAGTGTAGCTATCAAGAAATCGCCACTATTACTTGTTGTCCGGTGAATACGGTAAAAACCCGCGTGTTTCATGCGCGTAAAAAGCTCGCTGATTTATTAGCAGAGCGCGGCATTTATCTCGGCGGCTGACCGCTTTTGGGTGTTACTACCTTGTTAGTAACGAATACTCGCTTAATGACGAAGATACAACGGTGAAAAATCCAGATTTAATGAATTTAACTGCGAGGCACGATGTGCATCAGCAAGTACAACTCTTATTACCTTGGTCAGTCAATCAACGTTTAACGCTTGACGAGCAGCGCTTAGTGGCTGAACATGCCCAGGAATGTAGCCAATGCGCCGAGGAATTGTCGGCCTTGCAAACACTGGCTGAGGAATTACAACTGGCGGCTGAAACCTATCAGTGGCAACCGCCTACTGGGCAATTAGAACATTTGCTCAGCGTGATTGATGATTGGGAGCAACAAACTCATAGCCTACAACCTAAAATTAGTGAGCAAAAAAAATCTTGGCGAGTTTGGTTGCGCAGGTTAAAGCCAACCCCTGGTTTATTAATGGTGTTATTAGGTGTAGAGTCGCTAGCGTTAGCTGCAGCCGTAATGCTGTTAATTGGGCCAACACAATCTTTATCAACGCAGGTCACAACCCCGTTTGTGACCTTATCAACGCCTAAATCAGAACAGACACAGCCTAGCGTGCATATTGTTTTTGCCGATACGATAACGGAGGCAGAACTTAGCCAGTTATTAAATTCCGTGCATGCACAAATTGTCAGCGGACCTTCACAATTAAGGGTTTATCGTTTGGCCTTTCAGTTAACCCCTGGTGCGACATTGGGTTCGGTGGTTGAGCTATTGCGTAAGCATCCGAAAGTGAGCTTTGTTGAGCCTATTTCTTAAGTATTATGTTTAACAGCTTAATTAAGATAATGTGCTTGATAGGGATAATACTGTTAAGCGGTTGCGCGACATGGTTAGCAACAACGAGACCTAAGCAATTACAAGATAGGCAAATAATTGTGACCTTATCTGAAGATAAACGCAGTTCTTGGTTAGCGATTGACTATGAGCTTAGACGGCGTTATGACTTGCAAGCGGTGGGTGAGTTTCCACTGACCTCGATTCGTGTAAACTGTTTGGTATATAAAATCCCTGACAATCAATCGGTTAGCGCTGTGATGGCGCAGTTAAAAACCGACCAACGTATTCAATTGGTGCAACAAAACCAAGTTTTTGCTGGGCTTAGAAGCCAAGCCGGTGATGCGTATGCCGCGCTATCGTATGCGCCTAAAATGTTAGGCGTAGATGACGCGCATCAAGTGAGTACGGGCAAAGGCGTGTCGATTACAGTTATTGATACTGGCGCGGATAAAAACCATCCAGACTTAAAAGGGCAAGTCGATGTTACGCGCAATTTTGTTGAAGGTGGCGAAGCGAGTTTTAGCCAAGATAAGCATGGTACGGCGGTGCTGGGCGTGATTAGCGCAAAAGCCAATGATGGCATTGGCATTTACGGCGTTGCACCCGATGCGAGCATTGCTATTTACAAAGCGTGTTGGTATGAAGATGTTAATAACCGTGCTTTATGCAGTAGCTGGACCTTAGCAAAAGCGTTAGATGCTGCGATTAATGCTGGGAGTCGAGTGATTAATTTAAGCCTGAATGGCCCTGCTGATGAATTATTAAAACAGTTAATCACCACGGCTTATCAACGCAATAGCGTTATTGTGGCGGCTGCTAATGAACATAGCGATCAACCGGGCTTTCCTGCCTCTATGGACAGCGTTATCCCAGTACTAGCCGCCGGACCTGATGGTCATGTGGCTAAGCCAGGTTGGCCTATCGCGTTGCAATTGTTTGCCGCACCTGGCATAGAAATTTTAACGACGGCACCTAGGGACGGTTATGACTTTGTTTCGGGAAGCTCATTAGCCACTGCACATGTGAGCGGTATTGCCGCATTAATGTTGCAGTTTAAACCCGAGTTAACGCCAGAACAGCTCCGTTCTGCGCTAGTGACTACGAAGATGGTGGAAAAGGCCGAGCTAGAGTCGGTCAATGCTTGTGCTGCGTTAAAAGGCTTGGGCGCAGCAGTCGATTGTCATTAACTTAGAGCATTTCAATACATACAAGATAATCGCGCTATGTATCTTTACTGTGCGATTGTGAACTTCATCAACTTTTTGCCCGTTTCTGCTACAATTTCTCCTAAATCTCGATACGCTGCTCCATAACGGAGATAGAACAGCACTGCATAGTTCTGATTTTGCAGTCATTGAACTACACGGTTATCCTTCAATAAAAACGTATAATTTAGGAAAAACTATGACTAAAACTATTGCTTCCGTCCCTACTGTTCCTGGCATCACCTTAACTCAAAGTGGAGGTACATCTACGGTGACTGAAGGTGGAACCCTAGACAGTTATACGGTGGTGCTTAACACAAAACCCAGCGCCAATGTCACGATTACGCTAGACAATACTAATAACCAGGTTGATACCGATAAAGTCAGTTTGATTTTTACCCCCGATAATTGGTCTACTCCGCAAACGGTTAATGTTGCCGCAGTCAATGACAGCGTAGGCGAAGGCCAGCATAAAGGTGTTATTAAGCACAGTGTTACTAGCGGGGATACTAGCTATAACGGCATTGCCGTGAGTAACGTTCAGGTCACTATTACTGATAACGACTTGCCTGTAGTTAGTCGGACGTTGTTTACCCCCGCAGTCAGCAACCCTTTTGGTTTGACCTCAGCTTATCATTATTCTAACCCCGCCTTAGTTGACATTGACGGTGATGGTGATTTAGATTTGTTTTCGGGCCAAATCGATAACAAGGTTTTGTTTTTCCGCAATACCGGTAGCGCTATCGCCCCCAAGTTTACTGCCGAAGTCAATAATTTTGGCTTGACGACGGTAGAGGAGTATACAAAACCGAGTTTTGCCGATATTGACGGCGACGGCGACCAAGATGCTTTTATCGGTGGGCAGAGCGGCAAAATAGCGTTTTTCCGCAATACCGGTAGTGCGACTACGCCTAATTTTGTTGTTGAAACCGGAAATTTTGGCTTGTCCAACGTCCATGGCTTTGCTTGTCCTACTTTTGCCGACATTGATAATGATGGTGATTTGGATGCTTTGGTCGGTAACCGTTTCGGTGATACGCTATTTTTCCGCAACACGGGTAATGTAAGCACGCCTACATTTACTGCCTCAGGTACGCTCTTTAGTTCCGGTCTTATCAATGGTGAGGCTAGTCCAACGCTTGCCGATATTGACGGCGACGGTGATTTAGATGCTTTAGTCGGTGCGCGCAATGGCAAGATGATTTTGTTTCGTAATACTGGCACTGTAACTACACCGCATTTTGTTTACGATAGCAGCGATACCAAGTTGGGTAATGCAAACTGGTACGCCAAACCCGTGCTTGCCGATCTCGACGGTGATGGTGATTTAGATGTGTTGGCCGGAACTAATGGTGGTAGATTTTATTTTTTCCGTAATGACCCAAACATCCCTAGCATTATTGTCAGTCAAAGTGGCGATAGTACCGATGTTGCGGAAGGTGGAGCAACCGATAGTTACACTTTTGTGCTTAATACCCAACCTAGCGCCAATGTCACCATCACTCTGGAAAGCGTAGCCAAACAAGTCAGTTTTAGCGCTAATACCATCACATTTACGCCTAGTACCCAAATCTTGAAATATATCGGATAATCTGCCGTTTTTTGGTTGAA
>CAWUNX010000257.1:0-5879 GCA_963923905.1 uncultured Methylocucumis sp. | reverse complement strand
TCTTAGCTCCTCGCTAGGAGTAGTTCCAACAATTAGCGTCACATACGCATAAATACCTTGGCCTTTTATGTCATGGGGGAAACCAACCACCGCCGACTCAGCCACATGCTCATGTAAATCTAATGCGCTTTCAATTTCTGCTGTGCCTAATCGATGGCCCGATACGTTAATCACATCATCGACTCTACCGGTAATCCAAAAATACCCATCTTCATCCCGGCGCGCGCCGTCACCGGAAAAATAATAACCAGGATAGGTTTTGAAATAGGTATCGATAAAGCGCTGATGGTCACCGTAAACCGTGCGTGCTTGTCCTGGCCACGGAAAACTTAATGTCAGTACCCCTTCAGCGACACCGGTTAACACTTGACCTTGCGCATCGAGAATTTCCGGTTTTACGCCAAAAAAAGGCCGCGTGGCTGAACCGGGTTTTAATTCTGTTGCGCCAGGTAACGGCGTAATTAAAATGCCGCCGGTTTCAGTTTGCCACCAGGTATCGACAATAGGGCAACGAGTTTGCCCTATTACATGGTAATACCATTCCCAAGCTTCAGAGTTAATCGGCTCGCCTACACTGCCTAAAATTCTTAAGCTACTGCGCTCGCTAGATGTTACAAAGTCATCGCCTTGCGCCATTAAGGCGCGTATTGCCGTTGGCGCGGTATAAAAAATATTAACTTGATATTTATCGACAATTTGCCAGCATCTATCCGCCGCCGGATACGTCGGCACACCTTCAAACATCAGCGTCGTCGCACCATTGCATAACGGCCCATATAACACATAAGAATGACCCGTAATCCAACCCACATCAGCCGTACACCAATAAATCTCACCCGGCTGGTAATCAAAAATATATTGATGCGTCATCGCTGCATACAGCAAATAACCGCCCGTCGTGTGTTGTACGCCTTTAGGTTTACCGGTAGAACCTGACGTATACAGAATAAATAACGGGTCTTCAGCATCCATAGATTCAGGCTCTGACGCTGTGTCAGCTATAGCTAATAGCTCGTGATACCACATATCACGGCCTGGTTGCCAGTTAACTGGATTACCGCTACGTTGCACGACGATAATTTTACTTAGCCCTGGGCATTGTTCAGCCGCTTTATCGACGGTCGCTTTTATTGGAATCGTTTTGCCGCCGCGAAAACCTTCATCAGAGCAAATCAAGTAGTGACAATTCGCATCGAGTATTCGGTCTTTTAACGCTTCTGCCGAGAATCCAGCAAACACGACTGAATGCACCGCGCCGATACGCGTACACGCTAACATAGCAACGGCGGCTTCAGGAATCATCGGTAGATAAATACACACATGATCACCTTTGCCAACGCCTTGTGCTTTTAAGGCATTAGCAAAGCGACACACTTCGGTATGTAACTGTTTATACGTCACACGCCGCTGCTGGTTTGGGTCATCGCCTTCCCAGATAATCGCTATTTGTTCGCCTTTATCCGCTAGATGTCTATCTAAACAATTTTCGCTGACGTTAAGTCGGCCACCTTGAAACCATTTAATATAAGCACTCGGATAATCATAATCTAACACGGTATGCCAAGGCGCGCGCCAATGTAAAAAGCGCTGTGCTTGTTCCGCCCAAAAACCTTCTGGGTCATTAATAGAACGCTGATAATCGGCTTGATACAACGCCTCGGTAATATGAGCATGTCGGGCTATTTCGGGTTTAACAGGGTAAATATATTGTTCAGACATGATGGCAGATGCGGAGTCGGTTTACGAAAGCCAACACATTAGTCAAATCTACGCGTTATTGCACGAAAAATTTTATCTTGACCTAACCGTTGCAATAACGGCTATTTAAGCTACCCTGAGAGCAGATAAACAATAATCACTGACGTTAGCATCGACTGACTGTGTTATACATAGCCAGCATGCAGTATTGTCTTATGTTTCATTTTTAGGAAACTCTATGAAGATTACTGACAAAACCGAATACTTGGCACAACATGTACACGAGCAATTAGGTAAAGTCATCGTTGGCATGGACGATATTATTCATGGCTTAATTATCGCCTGGGTCGCACAAGGTCATGTTTTATTGGAAGGCGTCCCCGGTTTAGGCAAAACCTTACTTGCAAAAGCGCTAGCTCAGCTTATCAATAGCCACTTTGGCCGAATTCAAGGCACAGCCGATTTAATGCCTAGCGATATGACAGGCATACACATTTACAACAATGAAAAACATACGTTTGAATTTGCGCCAGGACCTTTGTTTAACCGCGTCGTGTTAGTCGATGAAATCAACCGCACCGGCCCTAAAACTCAGTCTGCGTTATTACAGGCAATGGAAGAAAACGCCGTAACGCTAGACCGTAAAACCTACCCATTACCGAAAGACTTTTTCCTGTTAGCCGCGCAAAACCCCTATGAATTTGAAGGCGTTTATCCCTTACTAGAATCACAATTAGACCGTTTTTTAGTCAAACTCAATTTAACTTATCCTGATGCGGCGACAGAAGCCTTAATCCTTAGCCGTTATGACAAACCCGGTGGCGGTCATCAAGCCGCATTACAAAGCATTACACCGCTAGCAGAGCATGATTTAATTCTAGCCAGAGAGCAAACGGCGGCCGTGCATGTTGATGAGTCGTTATACCGCTATGTGGTGATGTTAGCCGCTGCTAGCCGCCAACATCCACAACTAAGTTTAGGCTTATCAACACGCGGCGCACTCGCGTTAATCCGTTGCGCGCGTGTAGAAGCCGCCTTGGCCAGTCGTGATTACGTCTTACCGGACGATATTAAACGAGTCGCGCCTTTAGTCATTAGCCATAGATTATTACTGACTAGCGAAGCCTTATTAGCGGGTTACACTGCGTTACACGTCTATCAAGAGCTAGTGAATCAAGTGGCTATACCCGATATAAGTAATGATGCTTGAAAGCAAAAACAATACCCCATGTCATTCTCCCGACTCACGCAATTAATCTTAATTTTTATCAGTATCTTAGCTCTGCTGAGTATTTGGACGGGCGGTATTTGGCAACTACTCTGGCGTGCCGTGTTGGTATGCTTAATCGTGTTAATCGTTATAGAAAAACTCAGCTTAACAAACGCCTACACGATTAAACGACGCCTACAAACAACGCCGTTATTAGGTGAGCGATGCTGTTATCAGCTAACGCTAATCAATCAAACCTCGCAAATGCTAGTTTTAGCCAGTCAAAGCGCTTATCCTGAAACCTTAGAAGGCGAACAACCCATACAAGCATGGCGCATAGCTTGCCATAGCGAAGAATCACGTTGCTTTGATTATTTGCCTGTACGCTTAGGTAAAACGGAACTAGGCGCCTTGTATTTAAAACAATTAGGTCGATGGGGTTTATGCTGGTGGACTCGTCAGTTCAACGAGCCGCTAGCGTTTTGCGTACAACCTGCCCGGTTAAAACAACGGCCTATTATCAACGGTACAAGTGGACAAGGCCAGCATAAACGTTGCTTGCCTAGCACAAGCGGTGGAGAACTGTTAGATTTGCGCGAGTTTCACTATGGCGACAGCTTAAAAAGCCTAGATTGGAAAGCAACGGCTAGACGCGGCAAACCTATTGTGCGCCGTTTTGAGCGTGAACAACGCTTAGAAATCGTCTTACTCATCGATTGTGGTCGTGCTGGGCGCAGCTATATTGGCGGCATGGACAGGCTGCATCATTATGTTAACGTAGCAGCCAAGCTAGCCGAATTTGCAACACTACAAGGTGACCCTATCGCTTGTTTAGCCTATACCCACGAAGTGTTACAAACAACTGCGATGGCATCTGGATTTAATGGCCTTCAGCGCGTACGCAACGTATTAAGCCAATTATCTGCCGGTAATGAAACCTCCAACCCATTACCAGCTGCTCTTGCCGTCAAACAATTGCTACGTCATAGAGGCTTAATCGTGTTTTTAACCGAATTAGAGCAACCAGAAGCCGACGCGCAATTATTAAAAGCCGGACAATTACTTGCAGCTAAGCACCAAATCCTAGTCGCAACGTTAACCGAACCGGAGCTAGAAACCTTGATTACTCACCCTCAAGACACCTGGCTTTACCCTTACCAACAATTTGCTGCACTCGACTATTTACAAGGCCGAGCAGCATCAAGACAGCATTTACAGCGTTTAGGCTTATCGGTCATTGCTGCGCAACCTGCCGACCTCGCACAACAAGTATTAACTTATTATCAACGCCGACGTGCATTTATTTAATATGGCTAAAAACTCATCAGATAACGACTATTTAGCAGTGCAAACTTTAGAGGGCTTGGATTATCAACTAGAAATCGCGGGGCTTGGCGCACGTTCTCATGCGTTTATTATCGATTGGCATATTCGACTATTACTGGCGTTGCTCTGGCTTATTGTAGGAACTGGCCTGTTAGGTTTATTTGCGATAGAAAACCTACGCGAATGGTGGCGGCAAATATCGCATACCATACCTTTAATCATCGTTTTTTTACCGGCGGCGGCAATTTACTTTCTTTACCATCCGGTATTAGAAATCATCATGGCTGGCCGAACTCCGGGTAAACGCATGGCTGGAGTGCGTTTAGTGACGCTGCAAGGCCATACGCCAAGCGCTGGAGAGATTTTATTGCGCAATGTATTTAGATTAATCGACTCACTGCCTAGCTGTTATGTGGTAGGCATCGTCACTGTAGCGCTTACCCGCCACCATGTGCGTATTGGTGATTTAGCCGCCGGTTTAGTATTAGTTTACGATACAAACGTTAGCGCTAACACGTTAAACCAAGTCACTCAGCTTGCCATAAATTCCGAGCTAACCCCGGAACAACAAAGCCTGTTATTAGATTTATTAAACCGCTGGCCTGAGCTGAATAAAAACGTGCGTATCGATTTAGCGCAAAAATTTTTAGCTCATATTGGTCGACCGGCAGTAAACCTGGACAAGGTTGAAAACCTAGATAGGGCGCTACATATAAAGTTGCAACGCTTTTTAACCGAGTAAACGCTTATGAGAAGTTACTTGCAAACAACCTAAAAAATAGGGCGGAAAACCGCCCTATCATCACTATTAGAAAATAATTTTTTGCTGCTTAAGCGCACTGTAAATATCGTCTATCGATTGCTGCGCAAGGTCAAAACGTAAATCTACACAGTCAGACTGACTATTGATGGCTATCACTAATAAACCCGCAGTTTTTAACGCTTTCAATGCCGACTCTTCACCACCGTCAGCTAGGACAACCACTGCATGACCATTATCAAATAACTTTCTTTCTAACTGATAAGCGACAATATCGCTATCAGCGCCTGATAGCGAAATCACTGCAGGCTTCTGACTAAATCTTGCTAAGCGGTCTTCTGCAGTAACTGGTTTTTGTAAATCATCAACTTCAGACACACCAACAATCATGCCAGCACCGACTGTAACATTAGTCAGTCTATCAATAATGATAAACGAACCCGTTCCTTTGCTAAGTTTATAAGAGTCAAAAACAACAGGTGCACCCAAACTTAATGTGCAACTACCAATTTCATTGAGCTTTAACTCATCAGCATCATGATGCTCTAAGGTATTAATATCAATACGATAATGAATAAATGCAACCGTACCCGACACACTGCGCGTCGCTAACTTAATGACATATTGTTTGCCAATTGTTAACGCCTTCTCGGTCATCCAAACAATATCAGCCTTAAAACGGTCTGCAACAATTGCCGATGTTTGTTCAATACCGACAATCATATCGCCGCGACTAATATCGATTTCATCAGCCATGGTCAACGTAACAGCCATAGGGGCGAAAGCTTGCTCTAACTCACCTTCATAGGCCACAATTGATTTAATCGTACTGGTTTTGCCCTGTCTCTTATACACATCTCCGAGCCCACGAGACCAGAGAGGATC
>CAWUNX010000256.1:0-5884 GCA_963923905.1 uncultured Methylocucumis sp. | reverse complement strand
GTTGAACTTTAGAGTTAGTTTAGACTATTTGATGATTTATGCACCAACGCCCATCAGTAATAAAAGCTGACAGCCCAATTGCCGCTACAAGACCGTAAATGATGAGTTTACGCAAAGCCGGATATGCTTCTTTGGCTAATTCTATGAGTTTTTTATTTTTGTTTTTTTGCATAGGATTTTTGCCCAACGTTGTGGTAAGGGGCGCGCTGCCTACAGGACTTGAGCGAAGCCACCGAACCTTGATAAAAAACTGAATTTCAAAACCGCCACCGGGCGGCGCGTCCCTTTGACCGACTTGTTGGGCATAAGATGACGGGCATGTTGGCCCGAACCCGGATCGCCCACCGCACCGCAGTGTTCCGCAACGGAAAAGGCGACAACCCCGCTAGCCATGAAACACCCGACCGCAAACAGCCTGAATGTGTATCTCTTAGCGTTATAGAAACTAGAGAGGCTATTATGGTACACGTACATTAGCGGAAATGGAGTCCACGAAATCACCATCGCCCAACTATAGCGACTTCGATGCCATAAGTGTAAGGCTACAAATACATATACGGCAAATGGAATAAGAAACTTTAAAGCATAGGCTAAGCGTTGAATGTCTGAATAACCTTGAGTTGCCCCAAGCCCAAATCCCAACATTGCCAAAGTGATAAAACCATGAAAACCGATTCCAACCAACACAAGGATACCAAAGAAAAAGCTTTTTACCGTAATTGGTTTTCTAATCATAAATGGTTCTCTTGGGGTCGTAACTTGGTTCAACCTTACAGAGGCTGTAGAACGAAGTCATGCAGACCTTGAGGCCTTAAACTTTAAACGGAAAATAAAAGCGAACCCAAAAACTGTCCGAAACCTCAAAGCTGACGAGGGCAAACCGAAACCCTCCCCCAGAAAGCCCAACGTAAAGCTAACCGGGCGCGGCTCAGAAAGCTTAAAAAACAAAACCGCATTAAAACCGCGCTCCGGTTGAGCGCCATGTTATGTTTTGACACCCCACTCTCGTAGAATTGTTTTATACATCATGTGTCTCTTCTTGTCGTATGTGTGCATATTCGTGTCCCGATTAGCTTCCAGCATTTCAGCCTTTTTGAGATTAGAAATCGCCTCAACACCATTTCCTAATTTCTTATACACCATCCCTACGGCATAATATGAGAATGGCTCATCTGGCTTGTTTGATATTGCAAGCAATCCAGCATCTAGCGCAGATTGAAGCTCTTTTTTATCTGCGGTTGCCTTGCTAGCTGCTTCGGCATATCCCGATCCAACATACCATCCAATTTTCTTCGCATCTTTCTCGCTTTTATATAAGTCGGAATAGAGTTTCATTGCTTCGTTGTACTGTCCCATTTCTATCAGAATTGCCGCCAAATCCTCTTGGAACCGTTTTTCGGTGGGATATTCAACTGATAGCTGTTGGTATGTTACGCGGGCCACATCATATTGCTTCCACTCCCAATACAACGTGCCCTTTGCTATATCAGATATATGTTTTTGTTTTTGATCAGATGCTACATTTTTCATTTCCTTGACGATTTCGGAAGCTTTTTGAAATTTTATATTCGATATCTTCGGATATTCGTCTGCCAAGAATGCTGCATATCTTCTTAGACAGTTGTAGTAACCATTAAGAACCTCCCAGTTCTGAGATTGGGTGGCTAATGCCCTCTCATATAAACGTTCGGCTGCTTCATAGTTTTGTAGCTCCCTTTGTGCGTAACCAGCACTTACGATCAAATTGATATTGTTGGGATCAAGTTTCAGGGCTGGACCATATGATTCCAGAGCCTCTATCCAAAATTCTCTTTTGGTTGAGATATCCCCATTTAGTACGAAAAGATCTCGAATCGGTAAAAATTCAGATAATTCTTCGGAAGTAAATAATTCGTTAACCATTGAATAGGCTTTTTGAAAATCGCCAGCCTCATATACTTTCCTTGCTTCCGAAAGATTGGTGATGAATTTCTCTTTCTTGTCATGAAAAAAAGCGAGCGCAATTTTGTTTTCTGCCTTTCCTGGGTCGAGCTCCAGCACGTTTCCAAAAAAACCTACCGCCACTACCACCACTTCTATAATTAGTGCTTTAAAAAGCGCCTGCTGTTGATTGTTGTCTGCAAACTTAACCCACCCAATTAAAGATAGGTTTGTTACAATGACTGTAAATATGACCCCCCCGACCAGGGTGTATGCCATTATTAGTTTTATTAACTCGAAGTTCATGCCTAACCTTTAAGAAACATAACTATTAATTAGACACCTTTTTAGGTGTCATGAATTACACACTACTCGGTGTGTTTGCCGATTAGTCATTATTGATTCTTAAGGATAATAGTATAAGCTCTAGTTATTAGCAACCTAAATTCCAGCATGAGTTATGCACCGATAAATCCACCGCCTAAGCTGCTTAACCAGGTGCATGGGGCATTTCAATGTGAAGCATTACAGTATTTGTACTGAAAAAACTTATCTGTAATGAATTAAGCGCTTTATTTTATTTCACGGTAAGCGGCATCCTAATGAGTTAGGTTCAACTGAGATTGAGCAGCTTTTAACAGACTTAGCGGTTAACCGTCATGTGTCGTCGGCGACGCAAAACCAAGCGTTGTCAGCGTTGTTGTTTTTATACCGCGAAGTATTGGGCTTGAACTGCCTTGATTAGACAATATGGTGCTGACCAAGCAACCTCAGGGTTCGCGGGTGGTGTTACTACGCATTACCAGCGAATCCGCCTCGCAACCAGCTAGGGTTTATTAGAAACTCTGCAATGCCAATAGCCTGGCTTACGATGACAGTGCATGACCGCAATAATGAGTACATAGTCTTTTTCAATCGTATAAAGCACGGCATAAGGAAATACGCGAACAAGGCATCGTCGTATATCTTCTTCCAAAATACGCCAGCGTTCTGGGGCTTCGATAATTTTCTGGACTGCATGTTCAACCGCCTCAATAAAGCGGAATTGCAACCCTTCCTGACACCCCGCGTAATATTGGGCCGCCTCTTCGTACTCTGCAAGGGCGTCAGGATGAAACTCATATCTCATTGAGCAAAGACTCGCCGCACACGTTCCAATGCTTCATCACCGGGGATAGTTTTTACACGCCCAAACCTGACATCATCACGCCTTCGCCTTACCTCGGCTGACCACAGTTGTTGAATATAACCGTCTTCTGCCGGATCAAGGCTTTCTACAAGGCGGTCGGCAAGCAATGCCCTAGCTTCGCTAGGTAATGCAAGGGCTTCCTCGGAAATTTGTTCGACTGTCAAACTCATAACGATAACCTCATTTTAGCGATACGATGACAATAGACCCACGTGGAATTCGGTCGCCCTTTATTACCCACTAGGTCATAGTGGGCGACTGAAATAATCTATGGGGCGTTTATTTATTGTATGAATGATTTTACTTGTTGGTATTGTTGTTATCTCACTCGCACCTTAAAACAAACTATCCCACAACGCATCGACTTTGCTTATCACGGCTTTATCCATGACAATCGGTCTACCCCACTCGCGAGTCGTTTCGCCCGGCCACTTATTGGTAGCGTCGAAACCCACTTTTGAACCTAAACCGGAAACCGGCGAGGCAAAGTCTAAATAATCAATCGGTGTGTTTTCTAAAATAGTTAAGTCGCGCGCGGGGTCCATACGCGTAGTAATCGCCCAGACCACATCTTGCCAGTTACGCACATCGACATCATCATCGACGACAATAACAAACTTAGTGTACATGAATTGCCGTAAATAAGACCATGTGCCTAACATCACACGTTTAGCATGACCGGCATATTGTTTTTTCATGCTAATGACCGCCATTCGGTAGGAACAGCCTTCTGGCGGTAGATAAAAGTCGATAATTTCAGGAAATTGCTTTTGTAAAATAGGGACAAACACTTCGTTTAACGCTACACCTAAAATGGCGGGTTCGTCGGGTGGTCGTCCCGTAAAGGTGCTGTGATAAATCGGTGCTTGACGTTGCGTAATACGCTCTATGGTAAACACGGGGAATTCATCGACTTCGTTGTAATAGCCGGTATGATCACCAAACGGTCCTTCTGGCGCGGTTTCACCCGGATAAATAAAGCCTTCTAAGACGATTTCGGCACTCGCCGGAACCTGTAAATCATTGCTTACGCATTGTGCGACTTCTGTTTTAGCACCACGCAATAAACCGGCAAAACCATATTCTGACAAGCTATCGGGCACGGGCGTAACGGCTGCGAGTATCGTCGCCGGGTCTGCACCTAATGCGACAGCAACCGGAAAAGGTTTGCCAGGATGTACATGCTGCCATTCTTTAAAGTCTAGTGCACCACCTCTATGTGCCAGCCAGCGCATAATAACTTTATTTTTCGCAATGACTTGTTGCCGGTAAATGCCTAAATTTTGTCGTTCTTTATGCGGACCTTTGGTAATGACTAGCGGCCAGGTGATTAATGGGCCGGCATCGTCAGGCCAACAGGTTTGAATAGGAAAATCGGCTAAATCAATTTCACTACCTTGCCGGATAATTTCTTGGCAGACCGGATATTTGACAAGCTTAGGCGCCATATTGAGGACTTGTTTTAAAACCGGTAGTTTTTCAAACGCATCTTTAACGCCTTTAGGCGGGTCTGGCTCTTTTAAATAAGCCAGTAATTCGCCAATACCGCGCAATTCACTAACCGATTCAGCGCCCATGCCCATGGCAACACGGCGCGGCGTACCAAATAAATTAGCCAGTAACGGAATATTAGAACCCGTAGGATACTCAAATAACAGCGCGGGACCTTGTTGCTTTAATACTCGGTCACAGATTTCCGTGACTTCTAAATAAGGGTTAACCGTTTGGCTAACCCGTTTTAATTCGCCTTGTTGTTCTAGCTGAGCTATAAAATCGCGTAAATCCTTATAAATCATGCTGTAATGCCATTATGGCGCAGTAATGCATCTATAGTAGGTTTGCGGCCACGGAAGTTAATAAATAGCTCCATGGCTTGCTCGCTGCCGCCTTTTTCTAAGATATTGGTTAAAAACGCATGACCGGTATCAGGGTCAAAAATGCCTTTTTCTTCGAACAATGAGAACGCATCGCTCGATAAGACTTCCGCCCATTTATAGCTGTAATAACCCGCCGCATAACCCCCGGCAAAAATATGTGAGAAGCTATGAGCGAAACGATTGAATTTTGGTGGCTGTACCACGGCGACTTGTTTTCTAACTTGCTCCAAAATTTGATAAATTCTGCCGCCTTTATTCGGGTCATAATCCAAATGTATTTTAAAATCGAATAAACTAAACTCCAATTGCCTAACCATAAACATACTGGCTTGAAAGTTCTTCGCCGCGAGCATTTTTTGTAGTAATGTTTCAGGTAGCGGTTCGCCCGTTTGATAATGGCCTGACATTAGCGCTAACGCCTCTTGTTCCCAGCACCAGTTCTCCATAAATTGACTGGGCAGTTCTACCGCATCCCATTCCACGCCATTAATGCCAGATACGCCTAAATAATCGATTTGCGTCAGCATGTGATGTAAGCCATGACCGAATTCATGGAATAATGTCGTCACTTCATCATGGGTTAATAGCGCTGGCTCGTCACCTGTTGGCGGGGTAAAGTTACAGGTTAAATACGCCACCGGCGCTTGCACGCGCTCACCGATTTTTCGCCGCCCCACGCAATCATCCATCCAAGCACCACCGCGTTTTTTGGCTCTGGCGTATAAATCGATGTAGAACATACCGCGTAACTGCTGAGTACGGTCATGGATTTGAAATAAACGCACATCAGGATGCCAACGATCAAAGTCATTAATCTCAGTAATCGCTAAGCCGTATAGGCGTTGCACCACTCTGTCTCTTATACACATCTGACGCTGCCGACGATACTCCTTGTGTA
>CAWUNX010000255.1:0-5999 GCA_963923905.1 uncultured Methylocucumis sp. | reverse complement strand
TTTGTTGGGCGATTTTTCTGAAGTATAAACCGAAAAGCTAAGCGCGTGGAGTATAGAACTTATTAATCGTACAGAAACAAAACGTAAAGAAAAAACGCAGCCCCCCCAGTTTCCAGCCGCGCAATATTTCCAAATTCATTTTAGCCATTTACAAACCCAACTCGACAACACCAGTCGTAGCTTAGCTGAATTACAAAACCAGGTTATGGAACTAAACAGCCGCTTAGCAACTATCCTTGAGCTTCAACGAAGCGACACCCCCAAATAAACCCTATCATTCTCGGAGCATCATCACGCGATAGCCGTGTAAGCCTTGCTCAATTGCTTAAAACTTATCATACTCACTTTCAAAACTCGCTAAACACAGGAGCCTCCGTGGACCAAGCCACAACCGATACACCAAACCTATCCATCGATACCTCAAGACAACTGTTATCATGGCTACACGAACACAAGCTATCCATTGCATTAAGCACTTACCAAATCGGAAAATTATTTTTACTAGGCTTAAAGCCCAGTGGTGAACTCTCCGTTTTCGAGCGTAATTTCAGCCGCTGCATGGGACTGTGTCCAAGCCCAAACGGCTTTTACCTGAGCAGCCTGAATCAAATCTGGCGATTTGAAAACATGCTAGAACGCGGCCAACTACATGAACACTTTGACCGCTTATATGTTCCACAAATGAGCTATACCACCGGCGATATAGACATACACGACATGGCGCTTAATCAGGCAGGACAGCTCATCTTCGTCAATACGTTATTTGGTTGCTTAGCGACGGTTAGCGCAACGCACAGTTTCAAACCGCTGTGGAAACCGTCATTTTTAACCAAGCTAGCAGCTGAAGACCGCTGCCATTTAAATGGCTTAGCCATGATAGATGGCAAACCTGGCTACGTCACAGCAGTGGCTCAATGCGATGTCGCCGATGGTTGGCGCGAACACCGCAATCAAGGCGGTATTGTCATCGATGTTGCTACAAACGAAATCGTCTTATCCGGCTTATCCATGCCACACTCACCGCGCTGGCATGACGGCAAACTCTGGCTATTAAACTCTGGCACTGGCGAATTTGGCTATGCCGACTTAAGCACAGGACGCTTTGAACCGATATGCTTTTGCCCAGGCTATATGCGCGGCCTAGCATTTCATGGTCAATTCGCTTTAATCGGCATATCAAAACCGCGCAATAACAAAACCTTCACAGGCCTAGCATTAGACGAACAACTTGCAAAACGCAATGCGCAACCACGCTGTGGCTTACAAATCGTCGATTTACGTAGCGGCGATATAGTGCATTGGTTTAGATTTGAAGGACTCGTTGAAGAACTCTACGATGTTATCGTATTACCCGGCGTACATACTCCGATGGCATTAGGTTTTAAAACCGATGAGATTAACCGCGTGATTAGCATAGAGCAGTAAAACTAAGCTCTTAGCGCCTAATCAAGATAGCCCATTGCTTTCTTTGCCAACACGCTTTTCGCACCGGGCAGTAAATCTAATAGCGCCAACCCCATGTTTCTAGCTGCGGCTAACGGTAAAAAATCGTGAGAAAAGATTTTTACCACGCTATCGGTAAACCGAATAACTTGATCGTGGTCGTGCTGTCTAGCGTTGGCATAAGCCGTTAATAACGCATGACCACCTAAATCCTGTTGCTGGCGGAAACCTTGCGTTAAATGTTGGGCGAGTTGGCTAACATCGCGTAATCCTAAGTTAAAGCCCTGCCCTGCAACAGGATGTAATTGATGTGCCGCATTACCTATTAATACACAGCGATTATCAACCATGCGCTCGGCGCGAATAAGTGCTAATGGAAATGCCCGTCTAGGGGCTTTTAACTTGAGCAGCCCTAATCGATAACCGAAACACGCCTGCAATTCAGCTAAAAAATCAGCTTCTCCACCCATCATTAAGGCATTGGCTTGCTCATGACTACGCGTCCAAACAACCGCACACTGATTATTTCGCATAGGCAATAACGCTAATGGACCCTGTGGGGTAAAACGCTCATAAGCCGTATTATGATGTGGTAACGAAGGCTTAACCGTAGTAACTAATGCGGTTTGCTGGTAATCAACCGATTTTTGAGGAATGTCTAATAACTGCCGTACTGACGATTGACCACCATCCGCTGCGACTAAAACCTGTGCGCTTAAATGTTGGTTGTCGCAATTATCTTTTAAAGTAATATTAATAGCATCACGTCCTGCCATTACGCCAACGACTCTGGCCGGGCTTAATACAGTAATGTTTGCCTCAGTGACTTTACCCGCAATATGAGATTCCAATGCGCGTGCAGTCAGTACATAACCTAAGGCGGGTACTTGTTCATGGCGTGCGGATAAACGTGTTTTGCCAAAATGACCGCGATCGGAAATATGAATGTGGCTAATTGCACATGCGTGTTCAGCCACGCCTTGCCAGCAGTCTAAGCGATTTAATTCAACAACAGTGCCGTAAGCTAATGCTAAAGCTCTATCACCTGCCGGAGAAGCCAATAAGCGCTCTCTATTTTCAGCTTCAATCAACGCCACGCGCATTCCGGTTGGTTTCAACGTCAGGGCTAAACACATACCGGCTAAACCGCCGCCAACAATCACAACATCGTAATCAACCATGGTCAACCTGCTGCATTAATGCCTCAATTTCAGCAATCGTTTTAGGTACGCCGCAAGTTAGTATTTCATAACCCTGCTTAGTCACTAACACATCGTCTTCTATGCGTATGCCTATGCCACGCCATTTAGCATCAATGTTTTTACCATCGACGGGGATATAAATACCTGGCTCTACCGTTAACACCATACCTGGCTCTAATATTCGCCATTCTTGGTTAATCTTATAATCGCCTACATCATGCACATCCATACCTAGCCAGTGCCCTGTTCTATGCATGTAAAATTGCTTGTATTTTTCATCTTTAATGAGTTTTTTTACCCGCCCTTTCAATAAACCTAGCGCCACCATGCCTTTAGTTAACACTTCAACAGCAGCTTCGTGGACTTGTATCCACGATGCTCCAGGCTTAATTTGCTCTAATGCAGCAGCTTGCGCGTCTAACACTAATTGATATAACTGCTTTTGTGGCTCAGTAAATTTACCCGAAACAGGAAATGTGCGCGTAATGTCCGCTGCGTAATGGTCGCATTCAGCACCGGCATCGATTAGCAATAAATCGCCAGCTTTTAACTTACTGTTGTTATCTGTGTAATGCAACGTACAGGCATTAATACCCGTAGCAACAATCGAGGGATAAGCGACATGGCGTAAGCCGCCTTGATGAAAGTGATAGAGTAACTCGGCCTCGATTTGATATTCGTATAACCCAGGTTTGCATTTTTGCATCGCGTGTACATGAGCTTTTGCACTAACTTCCGCCGCTGTGCGCATTAATTTAATTTCTGCGGCACTTTTAAACAAACGCATTTCATGCAACAGAGGTTCTAACGCGATTAACTCGCCAGGTGCGACTAAACCATTGCGCGTTTGACTACGAATATGTTTAATCCAGTCCAGAAGATGGTGATCTAATTCAGGGTCGCGTCCCATCGGGTAAAACACTTTAGTTTTACCTTCTAACATTCCAGGCAAAATGTCGTTTAAATCGGTAATTGGAAACGCATCATCGGCGTCATAATGCTTTGTCGCGCCTTCTAAACCCGCATGAGCGCCTTCCCATAACGCTTTTTTTTCATCAAACTCACGGCAAAGTAAAATATACTCGCCTTGCTCGCGACCCGGGATAAACACCGCCATCGCATCGGGTTCATTAAAACCGGTTAAATAATAAAAATCACTATCTTGTCGAAACGGGTAATCCACATCACGATTACGCGTACACACCGATGCACTGGCAATAATGGCAATATTGTTTTTACCTATGCGTTGCATAAGCTGATGGCGTCTTTTCTTAAATTCTGCTTGTTTCACACACTACCTCAGGCATTACTACTTAATTCATCCTTTAACACAAGTACAGCGGAACGCAAATATTCACTGATTTCCGCATAAGCTTGCTCCTCTTCTTCACCTTCTTCAGCATTGACATCTAATCGAGTAAACTCAGTCATATCCTTAAGAATTTCTTGTGCATCTTTAGTCCGAATCGGCTGCTGATAAACTCGGCCTAACCCGTATAAAAAGCCTTGGCACCACTGCTTTAACGCCATTAATCGATTAACGAGTACTTCTTCATCATCAGGCAGCAAAGGATTAAACTCAAAGGCATCGCTATTTAATTGTTTTTGTATCAAGCAAAACCATCCCGTTAAATGCTCTTGCTGTGTAGGTAATGATTGAGCATCGTCGCTTAACTCCGCTAGCCAAGCTTCAACGTTAAGGTTTGGCTTAACGCTTATCATTGCAACCGCCATGCCATGGGCTTCTGCAGCCGTTAAATCCGTATCACTCAGCAAACTTTGTAACTCATCATAATCGATTAAACCCATAGATTTTTTCACCAGTGCTATAAAGAAAAGTGATGCTTATGCTAACATTGACCGCTAATGGATAACAGTTGTTGTTATTTACTCGGCAACTTTTATTTAACCTTGTAACACATGCCATCTGTCATTGTTAGTGACGCTCATGAATCAAACACTGCCTAATCCACTGACTGAATTAAAAGACTTAGAAACCAAGATCGATAAACTTATCGGTCAATTTGACACTGTAAGAAATGAAAATCGACTATTAAAAACTAAGCAAGAAGAATTAATCGAAGAAAAAGCCAGACTCTTAGAAAAAACTGCACTCGCTAGAACACGAGTTGAAGCCATGATTAGCCGCTTAAAGGCGATGGAGCAAGATATATGACGAATAAACCCGAAACTGTGGCGCTAATGATTATGGGCAAAGAATATAAGATTGTCTGCGCGCGCGAAGATCAAGAAGACTTGATTCATTCTGCTTTAGAACTAGACAGCCAAATGCGCAGAATGCGTGATTCAGGAAAGGTAAACGGCGTAGATAGAATTGCAGTCATGGTTGCGCTTAACATGTCACATGAACTGCAAGTAATGAAAAATCAAAATACAACACTCAAAGACGAATTAAGCGAGTGTTTAATAAAATTAAACCAAAAAATAGAAAACGTTTTGGAAAACCAGTAACAGACTATAAACTATAAACCTGTATCTCCTGCGGTGTTTGACAGTGGGCTGGGTGTTTCCTGAACCTATATTACCCCAGGGTGCTGATGTTAGTGATGGTGTGCATGCCCGACATGTCGAGAAGCCTGATTGCCTAACCGTGCTCCCACTTGAACCATTGGTTCAAGGACGAAAGCTTGCATCGGCATGAGTGGGAGATGCAGCTCTTAAGCTGCTGTAACACGCATAAAAAACGCGATAACCATTCGGTTACCGCGCTTGTCATGACGACGCCTGTCTTATACTTCACAACGTTGAGCGCTACCGCAGCAATCTGCCATATTGCCGCCGTGGGTCGCGCAATGCTCAGTAGTGCAAATATGTGCAGCTGAACCCGCATGGCTACCACAAGCCGCCGTATTACAGCTTTTTTCCGCTGCTGCTATGTGTTTATCACAGTGTTTATCGTCGCAGGCATGACCGTTTTTAGCAGCGCTATCGTTAGCACAATGCTCAGCACATGCTTTGTCTTTAGCCCCCGGATGCGTCGCGCAATGTTTAGCGCAATCATGGCTGCCTTCAACAGCATGAGTATCACAATGTTTAGGTTTAACTGACGCAGCTTCTGCTGCATAAACATTACCCGTTACCATTGCAATTAATACGAAAGCCGAAAAAAGAGTAGATTTAATGTTCATAAAAAGTCCTTTAGTTAGAGATAGAGAAGGTTACCAACTTAAGACTGGACAGAGCATTTAGAACGCAGGACGCCGTAAATACGTCCCTGTAGGCTTGGCGGCAAGCATCCCTGCTGCCGACACCCGCGTTCTAAACGCCCTGTCTCATCTTAAGTGTGTAGCCATAGAGAAAACAATAATTAATCTATGTTATATAACACAGTTT
>CAWUNX010000254.1:0-6003 GCA_963923905.1 uncultured Methylocucumis sp. | reverse complement strand
TATCGTCGGCAGCGTCAGATGTGTATAAGAGACAGCTTACTGGGTGCTCAAGCTTGGGTAAAGGCGTTGCTGAAGCCGTTCTTGAAAAACAACAAGAGGCCGATACGCGTGTATGTGAAATTTGGGGTAAGCCTTTTGTTGGTTTATCGCCTTATCTAAATAATCAAAACGGCAAGCTTAAAGTCTTAATGGTTCATGGTGTTGGCAACCATATTCCAGGCTATGCCACTGAATTTTCAGAAAAACTTGCTAAGGAGCTAGATTTACCTGCTACAGCCAGCCACTATAAGACGATTTACCTCACCGACCGCTTTAATCAAAATAAAAATCTCGGCAGCCTCAGAATTAGTCGTTTATTAAGTAAAGACCAACAAAAGGAATTACTTTTTTATGAATTAACCTGGTCGGCGATTACCGCTAAACAAAAAGAAGTTCTTGCTTACGATAATTCTGGTGAATATTCATTCAGACGAGCTGAAGTTAATGATTTACTGAAAAAATTTTCTAATGATACCGGCCCAGACCCTATTATTTATCTAGGTGATAGCCGAGAAGATATTTTAGTCTCGTTTGCCCAAGCGTTTTGTTGGATGACCAAAAGCAATTGGACACAACTGCCAAGCGATGTTACTGAAGCTTGCTCCTTTAACGAGGATTCAAAAGTCGATAATTTGCTTAATGACCATTATGCATTCGTATCACATAGTTTAGGCAGCCGTATCACAATTGATGGTATGCAAAGAATTGCATCGTTTATCAACAATCGAGATGCTGATTTCAGAAACACGTTTAAATTAAAAGAAATCCCTGTTTATATGCTGTCGAATCAACTACCGATGCTGCAATTAGGTCGCAAACTACCCGATATTAGTAATCAACAAGCTAATTATTGCCAACCTACCGGTGCTAAATATGATGAGCGCATTCTTACCAAAATGCCTGTTATCGCCTTTAGCGACCCTAATGACTTACTCAGCTATGCAATTCCCCAGGGGTTTGCCGAGAAATATTTAGACTCGAGACTTTGTATTAATGTCACGAATATTAATATCAATGTCGCTAAAATATTTGACGCCTTTGGACTAGGAAGACTAGCCAATCCCCTAGAAGCTCATGTAAATTACGACAAAGACGACAGAGTCATCGCTTTAATTGCACATGGATTAAACAACCTGAGTCAACCTAAAATCATAAAAAATCGCTGTCATTGGGTTGAAACGATAGACTAACACTGTCACACCTACCTACCACTACACGAGGTTATTATGTTTAAAAATCTATCATCAGAACTGCTAGGCACTAGCGATATTGGTAAAATCATTAGCGACAAAGACTTTGACAAAACTGAAAGCGACGATTTAATTTTTCGGGAAGACCATGAAAAAATCTGTTTATTGATTAAATCTAAAACCGACGAATATTGCTTCACCAATCTTGCACTGATTCATCTTGACGGCGCGAGCGCGATTAGCAAGAAAAAACTGCTAAAACGCTACCCTTATAAGCATTACATGATTAGCGATGTCTTATTAGAAACAGCCGGTACTGTCGATTTAGATGCTGAAATCAAATTCAAAATGGGAGCTATTGATTTTTCAATCGATATTGATAAAACTCAATTTACCGCCTTACTCGGTCTTTACAAAGCGCTGTTCGTCATCGCGGAAAAATATAAAACCATACAAACCGAGCTTGAAGTTTTAGATAAAACTCAAATGGCTATTCACCACATGTTCTCACTGCGCCAACTTAGCGAGCAAGCTATTCTGAACCTACCTGACATTATTAATCAAACCTCTAAACAGGTAGAAGACTATTATCTACAGCGCAAAAATGAGATTAGGCAGTACGATTTTGAACCTATTTTCAAAAAATATATCGGTTAACCGTCTTACATCATGACTACACGCGGCCCTTGGCAAATTCTGTCTGAGCATAAAGTCCATGAATCGCCGTGGATACGCATAGACCATTACGATGTTATTACGCCAGCAGGTACTAACGGCACCTATACCACAGTGGATTTTAAAAATTGGGCCATAGGTATTATTCCTATTGATGACGAGGGTTATACCTATATAGTCGGTCAATATCGTTTCCCGCTACAAGACTATAGCTGGGAAATCCCTGAAGGTGGTGGCGCTAAAAACACGACGCTACTTGCTTCTGCGCAACGCGAGTTGCTGGAAGAAACGGGGATTCACGCAAAACACTGGGAAATGATTTATGAATTTCACACCAGCAATTCTGTCACCAATGAGCGCGCCTTTATCTTTTTAGCCACGGACTTAGAATTTGGCCTAGCACAACCAGAAGAAACCGAGCAACTTAGCCTTAGGCGCATCCCGTTTCAAGAATTAGTAACTATGGTGTACAACAACGAAATCAAAGACAGCTTAACCGTTATCGCGGTTTTAGTTGCTGATAACATCATGCGTCAACGAGCCTTATCAACATCGACTTAATGAAGCTACCCACCCGTTTATGGCTTAGTGCCATTCTATTATCGACGCTAGGCCTAGGGGTTTTTAGCTGGTTTAAAATAGACGCTAACAACCCAGCAACGCCTGAATCTGCGATAACTATTGCACTAGGCGATATTGAAGAAAACGTGACTGCGCAAGGCAAACTAGAAGCTAAAGAATTCGTCGATATTGGTGCGCAAGTCACAGGACAATTGAAAAAAATCTATGTGACTATCGGCGACAATGTCAGCGCAGGGCAATTATTAGCCCAAATTGACCCGCGTATTTATGAGGCTAGAGTCCGCGCCAACGAAGCAAATATAAAAAATTTGCAAGCCCAATTAGCCGGACAACAAGCACAAACCGTTTTTGCCCAACAACAATTTAATCGTAATGACACCCTACTCGCTAGCAAAGGCATTAGCATTCAAGATTATCAAAGCACGGAGTACAATTTAAAAAAATCACTGGCCACAGAAGCTGCCATAAAAGCGCAAATCGAACAAGTGCAATCGACGCTACAAGGTGATATGACGAATTTAAGTTTTACCAAAATATTTGCGCCGATAGCCAGCACCGTCGTTGATCAAAAAGCACGCGAAGGCCAAACGCTAAACGCCAACCAACAAACACCGACTATTTTACAACTGGCCAAACTTGACGTCATGACCGTACGCGCACAAGTCGCCGAAGCCGATGTCATGCGTTTAAAACCGGGTATGCAAATCTATTTTATGACGCTAGGCTCTGGCGAACGACGCTGGCAAGCGAGCATACGACAGATTTTACCCACACCAGAAATTATCAATAACGTCGTGTTATACAACGTCTTAGCCGATGTCGATAACCACGACCGGCAATTAATGACCGGCATGAGCGCGCAAATGTTTTTTATCTTAGGACGCGCTGAACACGTGCCGCTAATTCCCTTATCCGCTTTAGGCAGTCGCGCCCCCGAACACGATGACGCCAATGGCTTAGCGTATAAAGTTAAAGCCCAACATCAACATAATATTCAGGAAAAAATTATCCATATCGGCTTAAAAAATCGCCGTTATGCCGAAATTCGTTCCGGTTTATCAGTTAATGACCGGGTTTTACCTAGCCACCGAGAAGATACCACTAATAAAAATGGCCAAAATCGTTATCCAGGCGCAGGAACCCCACGATTATGACCTCTACCGACAAACAACCATTATTAGCGTTAAGCCACATTACACGCTGCTACCCGAATGGCGAATCAACGGTACTGGCATTAAATGACTTGTCGCTAACGATTTGGCGGGGCGAATTTGTCGCCATAGTCGGTCAATCTGGCTCTGGCAAATCTACGTTAATGAATTTAATCGGCTGTTTAGACAGAGCGGATACAGGCACTTACCATGTTTTAGGCAAAAGCGTTGCGGATTTAAGCAGCAATCAACTTGCTGCCTTAAGACGTGAAACCTTTGGCTTCGTGTTCCAACGCTATAACCTACTAAACACAGCGACAGCGGTAGCAAATGTTGAAGTGCCTGCACTATACGCCGGTATTGCTAAACCGGAACGACAGCAACGCGCACTAGAATTATTGCAAAAACTGGGCTTATCCGAACGCAGTGAGCATAAACCCATGCAATTATCTGGCGGCCAACAACAACGGGTCGCCATCGCCAGAGCCTTAATGAACAACCCGCCTGTCATACTCGCAGACGAACCTACTGGCGCACTTGATAGTCATAGTGGCGAAGAAGTAATTAAATTATTAAACGACCTGCACCAAGAAGGCCGTACCATCATACTCATCACCCATGACTATAAAGTCGCCGCACACGCTCAGCGAGTTATCGAATTAAAAGACGGTCAAATCGTCAGCGACAGTGGTGAAAATCCTAACCATCCATTACGCTTCACACCCCACCACCATCATATCAACACGGCAGGAGTAATCGCCGAACTCGTCGAAGCGGGTAAAACCGCGTTCACGTCGCTCAAAGCCAATATCTTCCGAACTGCACTTACCTTACTCGGCATTATTATTGGCGTAGGCGCTGTCGTCGCGATGCTAGCCGTTGGCCAAGGCAGCCAAGAGAAAGTATTACAAGAAATGCAAGCGATGGGGACTAATATTTTATCGATACGCCCAGGCGCACCGGGCTTGCGTAGCAGCACGGATGTTGCCACGCTTATTCCAAGCGATGCGGACGCCATTGCCGAAGTCGAAAATGTCTTATGGGCATCACCAGAGCGTAGCACTAAAATGACGGTACGCTACGGTAACATTGATTATTCTACCAGTATTCAAGCCGTTGCTCCGAGTATGCCTGATGTGCGCAACTGGTCAGTTGCCAGCGGCGATTTCTTTGATGACGATGACGCCAAAAGTTATGCACCAGTAGCCGTCCTGGGCGAAACCGTTAAACAAATTCTTTATCCTGATGGCGAAGACCCCATAGGAAAATATTTAATGATTCGCAACATCCCTTTTGAAGTGATTGGTATCATGTCCACCAAAGGCGCTGATGCTATGGGTACGGATAGAGATGACAGTGTGTTTGTACCCTTAAGCACCGGTTTAATACGTTTATTCGGTCAAAATTTTTTAGGCGGCATTACCGTTAAAGTCAACGATCTCAGTCAAATCGACGCAACCCAGCAAGCTATTACCGAATTGCTACTTGCACGCCACCAAACTGAAGATTTCAGAATCCGTAATATGGCGGCGATTATCGCCAGTGCCACTGAAACCCAAAACACCTTCACGACCATGCTAGGCATCGTCGCCGCGATTTCGCTACTCGTCGGTGGCATAGGCGTGATGAATATCATGCTAGTCAGCGTCACCGAACGCACCCGAGAAATCGGCATCCGCATTGCTGTTGGCGCCAGACGCCGCGATATTTTATTACAATTCAATACTGAAGCCGCTGTGGTCTGTATTTTAGGCGGTGTTATCGGTTTACTAATCGGTTTTTTAGCAGGCTTTATTATGAGCTGGTTCGACATGCCAATTCATTTTTCCGCACTACCCGCCCTACTCGCATTTTCTTGCGCCGTTGGCGTAGGTCTTATTTTCGGCTATTTACCCGCGCGTAAAGCCGCATATTTAGACCCTATCATCGCATTAGCGTCAGAATAGCCCGTGTTTATCTTAAAAAAACCAACAGTCTTATTCATTGCATTCACGTTAAGTGCTTGTAATTTAGCGCAAAAACACTCATCACCTAGTATTGCTCTACCTACACATTGGCAAAACTTAACGGACGTAACAAACACCAAGCTCAATGCTGATTGGTGGCAAGCGTTTGCGAGCACAGAACTAAATTCGTTAATACGCGAAGCTTTACGCAACAACTACGACTTATCAGCCGCGCAACAACGCATTCAACAAGCAAAAGCACAAAGCCAAATAGCCGCAGCGCCATTACTACCTGCCGCGTCGACAACAGGTGGCATCACCGACACGCGTTACGATGACAGCAGCGGACAAAAAAAAGCCGGACTTATCGATGTTACTTACGAAGTCGATTTATGGGGCGCTAACCGTGCCGCGCGCGAT
>CAWUNX010000253.1:0-6015 GCA_963923905.1 uncultured Methylocucumis sp. | reverse complement strand
TGAAAATGGTGATAGGGACAGAATAACCATCAATTTATTTATGCACCAACGCCGGTTTTATGTGCTTGCCGAAGCACAAGCGCCGTTGGTTGATGAAATCATTAACAGAAATCAAGTAGACGGTTTTCCAGAAGCATTTTTGTTGAGTGATCCTATAGGTACGGTAACACAGTTGCGTGGTGTTGGTGGACGCATCATCGCCGAAGTGTTTTACGGCTTACTCGACGCCGATGCTGAATCATATGTTAACGCCGCTCCCGGTGGCTGGCAGCCGATGCTTGGGGGATGTGGCCATGCGCTGTTTAGAAATTTATTAAAATTTGCTGATATTCGTAACGCATAACCCGTTGCTAATTGTTAGCCCAAAAGCCAGACAACTCAACAGCAGCGTTGTCGCTATCTGCCGGATGCCTGTCGTCCGGCAGTCTCTAATCTGTTTTCATATCCTTGAAGAGGTTCGTGATGTTATTACCTATACCGCCCTATAACATGATAGTGTTTGGTTTTATCTTACTATGGCTCAATACGGTTAATGCTGCCGATCATTTAACGCGCAACGTCAATGGTTTTCGCACGGGCGCTAACGACCATGAAACTATTATTTCGCCCATGACCTTAAGCCAAGGTTTAGGCGGTAAACAATTTCAAAAAATTGCTGAATATGCGGTTGATGACATGCTGGAAGCGCAACCGCTAGTAAAAACACAGGTTATGATTCCAGGCAAGGGCAAACATGATGTCGTTTATGCGGTAACGATGAATAATTCTATTTATGCGTTTGACGCGTATACCGCCGAAACATTATGGTCAAGAATCGAAATTGATCCATCGATTTGGACGCAAAAAGGATTGCCCAATCCTCATTGTATGGACAAAATCAGTTGTCGTTGGGGCGTTTCTTCGACGCCCGTCATTGATGCAGACACGCAAACCCTTTATCTTGTTACCTGGGCTAGGCGCAACAATAACAATGACGACCGAGAATACCGCATTCATGCGCTAGATTTAGCGACCGGTAATGACAAAATTGCGATTAACGCCTTACCCTATTTTCCGCTTCAGGGTAGTTCTTTTAACGGCAATGTGTTATTCCGCACCGGTGCGCCAAAACCAGGCTTTGGCGAATTGTGGCAACAAAAATTGCGCGCGGGTTTGGCTTTGGCTGATGCGGGTGGCGGACGCAAAGGCTTGGTGATTGCGTTTTCAATGAGCGGTGAAGATATTAACAATCCCAATGCCGGTCATGGTTTTGTCTTTGCGTTTGATACCCGTGGACTATTGGGCCAAGCCGGTATTTCACCTAACCCAGCGATTTGGACTACATCGCCTAACGGTGCCCTAGCCGGTATCTGGATGGCGGGTGCTGCGCCGGTTGTGGAAAATAGCGATATTTATTTTACGACTGGCAACGGTACTTTGGGGCTTAATAACGGCCAACAAAATTATGCCGAAAGCTTTGTGCATTTACGCTTTCTACCTGCCGCGATTGGGATAAACAATAACCAACCAACACTAGCGGTACAAGGTTATTGGACGGCATTTAACGATTTTGTGCGCACGCAAAATAATGGCGGGCAAGATCAAGATTTAGGTTCTGGTGGTATTTTAGCCATACCAGGCACGCTCAGCTTAATCGGCGCGGGTAAAGATGGCGTGGTATATAACATCGATCGTACCCGGTTAAAACCTGGGGTTGATGGTATGCGTCACTTACAGTTCGGCAAAGACGATGGCGCCGGCCAATCTGAAGCCGCTAATACTTGGGATGCTTTAGTCGGCGGTAGCCGCCGATGATAGCAACCTACTTTAGCCCAGGTGGCTGTACCGCACCTAATGCGAAAAACATTAACCGCACGTATGCCGACAAATTGATAGGCCTTGATTGTAATCTGCCTGTATATAACGGTACCGGCAAATATCCACATAATCATTCCACGCCCGTGTATTGGGATAGAGTAGGCGCTACGCCCATTTTATATTTTTGGGGCGAGAACAACACGATCAAAGCCTACAATTACGATAAAGCGAGCTCAGAAATTACCAACTTTAGGGCTAATGGCATAGATGTCGCTTCTGGCACTTTACCACCACCCGGTGGCATGCCAGGCGGCTTTATGACCTTATCGTCAAACGCAGGCGATAAAACCACGGGGGTGTTATTTGCGACGTTTCCACCCAACGGTAACGCCAATGAAAACATTGTTGCTGGGCGTTTAGTTGCTTACGATGCGGGTACTATTGTCACTGTTAATGGTCAACCACAGTTAAAACGTTTAGCGATTAACCCGTTAGGCCATAGTGATTTTTACAATTATGGCAATTTTTCAAAATTTACGCCGCCAGTCGTTGCAAACGGTATGGTGTATGTTACGACGTACAATACCCATGCTGATGTCAATGGCCCAGCTGATAGTGGTGGCATTGGTAGTGTGATCTTGTTTGGATTTCACTAATTGTTTAAGTATTGCTGGTATTATTAGTCAGACACCTAAGTTTAAATTGCGCCCGTTGAATATTAAGGCTTAATACCGGCAAAGCTTTTACGTGCTTTTTCTTTGCCTTCATCCAATTGTTGTGAGTAATAGGCTCTGACTTGCTCGGGGTCGAAGGTTAAAAAGGTATTACCGGATTCAAAATGCTGGATAAATACTTTGCCGATCGCATAAGTCGAAGCACCACCGAATAAAGCAGTACCGAATGTGCCGGTTATCCAACTTAAAATCGGTACGCCCATAACTATACCGCCTATTTTTGATGTTAACGATAACGGGATACCGCCACCTAATAAGGAAGCGATGGCTGACTTTCCGAGTTGTTTTGAAAATTCTACGTCATAGTGATTAGCCAGACGGTGTAGCATGTTGAGCTGAATGCCTGTTAATGCGGCTAAGTCAACGAGCGGTATGGGTATTAAGCCGGCTCCCATCGCAATTAGCATATGGGTTTTGACAATTGCAAGCGCTTGTTTGGTTTTGTGGGTGCTGTCAGTCATAGTGGATACCTGTTTAATTATTCAAAAAATTTCCAGTCCTCGACATAATTGCCGATGATGTATTTAGGATAACCGGGATCGGCCCGATAATTAACCATGTCAAAGCGAATATGCTGGTTATCTCGGAAAAAATAAACTTTTGCATTACCCCAGTAAACAGCTGCATCGATTCGATCAAAGTTTACTCCTACCCAGCGTGAGCTTACCGAATCCGGATAACCGGGATCGGCGCAGTTATTAAGCATGTTAAAGCGAATATACTGGTCGCCGCGAAAAAAATATAACGCATCCGAGGCGACGTTAAGTGTTGCATCTATACGATCAAAGTGAACGCCGGGCCAGCCTTCGGCAATGGTTTTAGGATAGCCCGGGTCAATGGTTTTACTGTCTACATCAACGCGTATATAGTTATTTCGGTTAAAGAAATACAGCTTACGGCTTAAATCTTCACCTGTTGATGAAGTTAAATATTTACCTAGAAAAGCCGCATCGACTTGTTCATAGCCAATCTCTGCCAACATAGGCCAGTGCTTGTCGATTTGACCTAAGGCACTGGTATCACCTTGATCGAGTCCGTAAGAAAAGCATTGATGACCTCGGAATACATGAATGCGTTTATCTAAATTGAATAACACACGTAACGGCGTAAAAACAGTGGCTTCAGTATAAGCAGTCTGCAGTGCTTGTGCTTTTTCGTCATCGTCTATCAGCGTCCAAATACCGCAGGCATCGAATTCAATCACTTGCGGGTTATCTTTTATCGTTGCCAACCAATCATTGTACTTAGCTTCGTCAAGCGTACTGAGTGCCGCCAGCTTAATTTCGTCGCCACCTTTACCAAATACTGTGCATTGGGAATTATTCTGCAATTTTTCTTTTTGTTTATGTTCGGTGGCAGATATCGAGGCTTCGCCAGTGCTTGCCTGGCTGGCTTTAATGCCGGCTTGAATATCTTCTTTGCTTAATGAGGATGATTTGGCAATGGTAAATGCTAAGGTTGCTTTACCACCTACCCAAACGCGTTTAACGTAATGCGTGCCGTAGCGCTCGAAAAATTGCTCGTAACTTTTACGGTGCTTAGTTGAATAAGGGGTAGGAATATCTAGGCTTAATACAGTGTCCAAAAACCGGCTGCTGTTTGCGATATAAAGCGTCCATAGTGGTATAAATGAATTTCTTAATGCGTAATAAGCTTGCTCATCAGAGCGCAACTGAGCTGTTTGCGCGGAATTAATATTAACGCTAAACGGTGCGTTGCTCACGGCAACACCTATGTCTAAGCTATTTTGCTTTTCGAAGCGTTCCCACGATTCTTCTATCAGAATTTGATTCAGCGCTTGCCCTGAGGGTATAGGCGGGCTATCGTTGACTTCATAGCCTTCAGGCAGCAAGTATGTTTGGTTTGTTTCTTTAGAAAAATAGTCGATTTCATTTGCTCTGGTAAATAAAATCTCTTTTAACTCAAATGGTTGTTGCGGCCTTATATAAACTCCGCGCCCAACCATATCCATGCCCGGCATTGAATTTGCGCTAAACGATTGTGACATAGTATCTCCCAGCAGTAAGAGTCTGTTTAAAAAGATCAATAAAGTTAATTTTCGAAAAGTGTGAGGTTCTGTCGCAAAGTTTAGCCAAAGCCAGAAAATGCCTGTCTTGGAGGCAAATTATCCTGCTAAGACCATAAATTGCTTGTAAGTTGGACTATTATCGTCAGACAACCGAGCTTTTCGAATCATATGCGCCGTTTAAATATCTGCAATAATCGCTTTGGCGGAGTGAAAAGCTTTGCATCCTATCATCGGTTTGGTAATTTTATTGATGAAACGGTGATCCTGCTCGACCAAATTATTCACGAGGTATTTAATTTGTAGAATCTCAACAAAACATTTTCTAGCGCTTAAAAAGATAATTCCCACTGTCGTAACTGGCTAACTGTTCCGGGCAGCCCTTGTTGCAACAAGGTATCCAAATATTCCTTGCTTGATTTTGGCGGGTTTTTTAGAGATTGGCGGTGTTTGGTAATAGCCGCCAAGACCTTGGACGCATTCAAATCGAGCAAATCTGAAATGAATTCATCCGGATGCTGTGCTTCAACATCGTATTTTTCCAGTTCTGCTTCAGGAAAGTCTTTCAGGTTAAAGGTCAAAATGACGCTTGATTGACTGCGAATTGCTGCAGCTAGAACATGCCGATCATTTTGGTCTGGCAACGTCAACGTTGGAATCATAAATTGGTAACCCGTGACTAGACAGTCACGGGCACTGGTATCCATCAGTTTTCGTGTTCGTTCAAGTTGCTCGCGAGTTAAATCCTGGCGAACGGTCAAGACGTTTCGTATCCATTCTTCGTGGATTTCAGCCGTCCATTTTGCTCGATATAGATCGGTCAAAGCAAGATGCATCAGTAAATCGCGCAAGGGCGCTGGATACAACACACATGCGTCGTAGACTACGGAAAAGCTTGTCATTCATTAATAACCCATATTTAGTTCTTGTGCCTGGGCTGACAGTTGTTCCAACGTTGCTAGTCGTTCCGAATCGACCTTCGCTTTGTAATCAACCAAATGGAGATAACATACTCGACGGTGGGTGCCCACTTTGTGAAAAGGAACCATGCCGTTGTCGAGCAATTTAATCAGATGCGGACGGGAAACATTGAGCAGGTCAGCTGCTTCTTGTGTTGTGAGTTCCGCATGCACAGGAATCATACTGACGGCATTGCCTTGAGCCATTTCGGACAACACATCGATCAACAAGCGAAATGCAGCGGTGGGAATTCTGACAGCTTCATGTTCACCCGCTTGGTCAATAACTCTAATTGATTGAGATTCTTCTTTGGTGCTCAAGTACAAGGAGAGCAACCGGCTGCTTTCCTTTGCTAACGAAACTTCAGCTTCCGTAGGGAGGCCTGGGCTTTCTTTAGTGTTCATTGTTTTCTCTAGTATTGTCAGTTTGTACTTATCAGTCTTTAGATGTCTATTTTTGAGCTTTTAATTTGTATGTAAAAAATTACCAGCCTATTAT
>CAWUNX010000252.1:0-6074 GCA_963923905.1 uncultured Methylocucumis sp. | reverse complement strand
CACAAGGAGTATCGTCGGCAGCGTCAGATGTGTATAAGAGACAGAATTAGCAGACAACCAATCATTTGATGTCTTTGAAAAAGTCGCTCAACTGGAATGGGATACCTTATTGTTTTTCTACGGCGTCATGATGAGCGTAGCTGGGCTAAGTTTCATCGGTTATCTAAACTTCGCTTCCGAATTTTTATACGGCAAAATCGACCCTACCATCGCTAATATTTTAGTCGGCATTTTCTCAGCGTTTATTGATAACGGTACGATTATGTACGCCGTATTAACCATGGATCCGAACATCTCGCAAGGACAATGGCTATTGGTAACTTTAACAGCAGGTGTCGGTGGAAGTTTATTAGCGATAGGCTCAGCTGCCGGCGTAGGCTTAATGGGACAAGCCAAAGGCATTTATACCTTTAGCTCGCATTTAAAATGGATGCCGGTGATTTTAATCGGCTATTTTGGCAGTATTGGCGCGCATTTTTTACTTAATAGCCGGTTTTTTTAAACTTGCAACACCTAATCACAATAACATGACGGATTAGGCTTGCCTTGTAAATACGACGCGACCGGGTCAACATGAAAGCGATAATTCATTGCCGTCCTACCTAGTAACATTCTAAATAACATATTATCGCGATTCGTTAAGGTCATCTCTGCCTGAAACACCTGTTGTCCAAGCACAATAGGCGTTTCTATCACATAACGCAGCTGCCTATGTCCACCTGAATCAGACACCATGCGCTGATCTTTAACCAACGCATGGCATTCGACCACAGAGCTGGTATTGCGCTGCATAGGATGTACTGCAAACATAACCCATGTTTGTCCATCTTGTTGATAAGGCTCTATGATAAACGCATGAATCGTCGAACTACGCGCGCCAGTATCGATTTTAGCTTTAATCAACGGGATATTTAATTCCGGTAACGCTACCCACTCACGCCAGCCTAATAAAGGTTTAGCTGTTGTCATTGTTCACCTTGTCTTATGTTTCAATCCGCACCCAACCTCATCCGTCAAGTGATACCCATCGACGGATAGAGGCCGGTGGATTGTCCCTCCCCATAAACCGGGAAGTTGCTGAGAAGAATAACGAGACTCGCGTATCGTTGTCAAAATGTACCCTCTGAGAGGAGATGTTTCAGACCCCGCAAGGAAATCTGATGAATTGGTCGGTTTACATTATTTTATGCACAGATGACAGTCTTTATACCGGCGTTACCACCGATATGTCCAGACGTTACCAACAACATGCTCAAGGTAAAGGGGCAAAATATTTTTATGGGCGAAAACCTAAGGAATTGGTTTTCTTAGAAAATGGTCATAGCAAACGCACGGCTTGCCAACGCGAGGCAGCAATAAAAAAATTACCAAAACTTAAAAAGCTTGAATTGATTGATTTAGCGAAACCGCTAGAATTCAAGTAGTCGCAGAATGACGCAGAAAATAGGTAAAAAAAACGGCTCATATAGAGCCGCTGAGAGAAGGATTTGAACTCTAAGTGTCCTTGGAGGGAGCATTGCATCTCAAGAGTTGGGATTATCTTAGCGTTACGATTCTTCTCTGACTATGTGACACATTGTCGCGTGACAGGTTGTCGCAGATACCCGCCTCAGCCAAATTTTATACCGCTGCATCGTGGGTCGGTTTATGATGCGTTAAGCATTTCTGGTGTACTATAAACTCACTTTACCGGCGCAGACTCGTTAAAATCAGTATGCTCACACTCTGTTACTGTAGTTAACATTCAAACCACCACTGAACGCTAAAAACATCAAACGACAAAGGGGAATGGTATGCAAAAAATTGTTATTAAACACATGGCAGGCTCAAAGGCTAACCAAACAGAAACGTTTGAGCTGCCGATAAAAGAATTGATTTTTGGCCGTGAAAGCTCATGCCAAATCGTGTTCGACCCAGAAAAAGACGATTTAGTCAGTCGTTTTCATTGCAAAATCACGCTTCAAAACGATAATGAGTTTTTGCTAACTGACTTAAATAGTCGTAATAAAACCTTTGTCAATCAAAAAGAAATTACCGCCCCTACCCTGCTTAAAGTAGGCGATAGCGTGCAACTTGGTAAAGGTGGTGCGCAATTCACCTTTGATTTAGACCCTAGACCCCAAACAGCCGCTAAAGAAACGCGTATCGGAGAAGCATTTTCATCGGCAGGCGCAACGAGAGAACATAGAGTCGAGCCGAGTTTTGCTGACACCAGCGCGGCGACCAACGGGCAACCGGCTAAAGCGGGCATTGGCAAAAACACTGCCATGCACATGATTCACGAAGCCGAAAATCAAACTAGAAAAAAGATGCTTAACTATGGTGCGGGTATTATTGGCTTAGTCTTACTCATATCGGGAGTTTTTGTTTACACCACTAACCAAGACAAAGCCGAACTTCAACAAGTTGTCGCGACGAAAACGCAAGAAGTTGCCACTAAGACTGAAGAAGTCGCCGCCAAAACAGAACAACAAAACGCTATTATTGCCAATCAGCGCGCCGTTATAGAAGATTTAACGGCTAAACAAGGCATGAATTCGGCCGAGATTTTCAAAAACTACGGTAACTCAACGGTATTAATCGAAACCAGTTGGAAACTTGTGCATGTGCCTACCGGCAAACAAGTGTTTCAAAAATTCGCTTGTGTAGAGCAAAAAGGCAAATGCGCGACCAAAAAAATGCCTTGGTATGTCTTTATTAATGGCTCTGTTGAGCCTTTATTAGTCGCTGATGATGGCATTCCTATCGGTAGTACCGGTTCAGGCTCTGGTTTTGTTGTCAAACAAGATGGTTATATCTTAACTAATCGCCATGTCGCGGCGAGCTGGCATACCCAAAACAGTAACTTTACATTACCCGGTGTGTTAATGGTTTGTAGCGACTCAGATTGCTCATCATCTAAGCTCTCAGAACTCCCGAATGACCCTGATAATCAATATGTTACTGCGTTAAGTAATTGGGTTCCTGCCAAAACTAAAATGTTTGGTGATAAGCCCTTACACGGCAAAATTGTCGAAGGTCGTAATGACTACTTAGATGTCACTTTCCCCAAAACCGGCTTACGCATACCTGCGCGTTTAGTCACAGTGTCTGATAATTCGGATGTCGCGTTAATTAAAATCGACTTACCCGAAGCCTTAACACCAGTACAACTAGGCTCCAACGATAAAGTCGAGTCGGGCGAAGCCATTACTGTTATGGGTTATCCAGGTATTTCGCCTGATGTAGCGGTAAAAGTAAAATCCGAAGACCATTTCAACCGTGAAGGCAGTTGGCAACAAATTCCAGACCCTACCGTCACCAGCGGTAATATTGGCAAAGTGATTGAAGGCAATGCTAAAGTGCTATCTGATTCGGTGAAAGATTACGCCAGCGAGATGGGCGATGTCTATCAATTAACCGTGAATGCAACCGGCAGCGGCAATAGCGGTGGCCCTGTTTTTAACAATAAAGGCAACGTGATAGGTATTTTTACCTCGAAAGCCAATGACCGCTCCGGCACCAGCATTTCTTTTGCCGTACCGATAAAACATGGCGAAGAAATCATGGGCGTGCATCAAGTGATTCAATAATCATGCGCCGCCTAATCGATTTGCCGTGGCATTGGCTGACTAGCAAACTAAAACCCAACACACATAACAATCGCTATGGTTTAAAAAACTATACGCTAGAGTTAGGGTTATTATCTGATATAGGCAAAACTCGGCCAGTCAACCAAGATAATATTGGCTGTATTCGCTTTGCCGACGCAAACACTGTCTTAGCCGTGGTTGCCGATGGCATGGGTGGGCATCAAGGCGGTGAAACAGCAAGCCGTGTTGCGGTAGAGACGTTACAACAACATCTTACCCAACACCTATTGCAGCAAAACACGCCACAGGCATTAAGCAGTGCGTTTAATCAAGCCAATAGCGCCGTGTTTGAACAGGCGTCTACAAGCACGTCATTACACGGCATGGGCACAACCCTAGTCGTGTTAGCGGTGCTAAATGGTTTAGCGTATTATGCCAATGTCGGCGATAGCCGGTTATATTTATTAAGAAATGGCGTTTGTCGGCAACTTTCAGAAGACCATACCGTCGTAGCCTCGTTAGTGAAAGATGGACTGCTTGCACCTGATGCGGTAAAAAATCATCCCGATAAACACTTGCTAACTCATGCGCTAGGCACTCGTCCACAAACAATCATCGCTTATGCAACAAAACCGTTAGCCTTAGAGCATGGTGATTGTTTTTTATTGTGCTCGGATGGATTATATGATTTAGTCGATGAGGCAGAATTTAATAGCATCATCACGACACAAACGGCCAACAAAGCCTGTAGTACGCTGATTGATCTAGCGAATATACGCGGCGGATTTGATAATATTTCAGCTATTGTGATTAAAATACACGCAAGCGATAGCACACCACACACTCAAGCACCGATTACCAACGCCTAAGCGGAGGATTTTATGGACCAAATCGATAATTACAAAATTGTAGAAAAAATCGGTGCCGGCGGCATGGGTGACGTCTATAAAGGGCTTGATGTCATGCTAGAACGCGAAGTGGCCATTAAATTGCTTAAACCGGAGCTGAAAAATAGACCTGATATTATTCAACGCTTTAAAGATGAACTCATCGCCTTAGGTCGGTTAAATCACTCCAATATCACGACGCTATATCAATACAAATTCGATCCCGAACAAGACAAGTATTACATGGCGCTGGAATTTGCTCGAGGCGAAGAATTAGAAGCCATTTTAAAGAAACAAGGCGTTTTACCCTGGCGTACTGCCGTCAAATACACCATAGAACTGTTAGATGGCATTCACCATGCGCATAGTTTTAATGTCGTGCATCGCGATATTAAACCGTCAAATATCATTATCACAGACAAAAACAGCGTCAAAATCTTAGATTTTGGCATTGCCCGCATCCTAGAAACAGCAAGGCTAACGCAAACCGGTCAATTTGTCGGCACGTTACACTATGTCTCGCCTGAACAAATTCAAGGCCAAGAAACCGGACCTCAAACCGACATCTACTCAGCTGGTGTCGTGTTATACGAAATGTTGACGGGCCATATTCCCTTTGAAAAAAGTACCGATTATGAAATACGCCGCGCGATTGTTGAAGAAAAGCCCAAACCACCGTTAAGCTTTGGCGCACATATTCCGGCGCAATTAGAGCAAATCGTGTTAAAAGCTTTAGAAAAGAAACCACAACAGCGCTTTGCCACTGCGCAAATCTTTAGTCAAGCCTTACAAAAGCTACTATTAACAACAGAAGAACATGCCATCATCGCTAAAAAACCTGTTTTACCGAGTTGGATGGCAGACTATCCCGGCGTTGTTTTCTTAGCGACATTACTCACCGCAGGCGGTAGCTACTGGTTTTTTCAAGAACAACCACAAACAACAACTGATAAGCAAACAACGCCGTTATCTGTCGCGACAACCCCGCCTAGCTTACCTACACCGCCTATCGTGCCCCTAACGACCACAACGCTAGGTAATACGGACTCAAGCGGGACTAACCCAACGCAAACAGTCACTGTCACACCATTAGCGGAAACTAAAACCCCCACGGCTGAAGTCTTACCGCCACCTGCTGATTTAAAGCCCATAGTACCAGATTCAGCGACAGCTATCGTTAATGAACCAAAAAAAGTAGAAACTAAAAAAACAGCGACTCCCGTTAAAAAAACAGTCACTAAAACCACACCCGTAAAATCAGCCTCTAGCAAATCATCAAGCAAAACCCAAACAGAGCCTACTAAAGTCACACAAGCGAGGCGGCAGTTACCTATGCCGCTGTTTATACCGCCTGACCCGATAATGTTACGCCCTCACCCACCGCATAAACACAAACGAAACAGAAGACTTGATGATGCCGCCATTCGATTTTTTAATACTCACTAACTCAGGAAAGATTATGAAAAAACTACTTATCGCTACCAGTATCGCAACACTAGCTTTAACCAGTTGCGCCAACATGAACAAACAACAACAAGCCTCACTAGGCTCATTAGGTGGTGCTGCCGTAGGTTCAGGCATAGGTGCGGCTATGGGCGGCAGCGAAGGTGCTGCT
>CAWUNX010000251.1:0-6098 GCA_963923905.1 uncultured Methylocucumis sp. | reverse complement strand
CGGGCAAATTGCGTTTCGTCTAAGGCTGAAAATAAATAATGCTCGCGTAACCGCGCGGCGGTCGTTGAATTCATAAAGCTCCACTTGATTTACGTCAAGGAAAAAGGTGTGGGCGCGGCGTATTGTTGCCGTTCCGTTTGAACTTGGCAACCGCTGTTTATGATTGAACCTGTCGCGTTGAAAGATTTTTTTATCATGTTTTTTTCCTCAGCCTTAGTTATCGTGGCGGGTGGAGCTTATGCATTGCTGTATGCGTATTGGCGCAAATACCCGCGTATTTGGTTGAGGAATCTGACGTGGTTAAGTTATGTCGTGTTATTAATTGCCGTGGGATTGCTGACAATGGCGGCGCATTTTTCAGGCTACTGGTTGGCATTATCAGTTCTGATGGTTATCGGTTATTTTTTCGCCCCGATGGGTATTTGGCATTTATGTGTTAAGTCTCATGCCGCGTCGGAGCATCATTCTGAATAGGAGTTTATTATGAGCGATACCCCGTTGTGGGCTAGCGAAGCGTTCTGGAAGAAGACCGCTATTTGGGTCACTGCTGGCGCGTTTATAGTGTTGGTGGTGTTAACTTTCGATTCGCTTAAGCAGACTAGCGCAGGCCATAGCCGTGTCCCGGCGTTTGCCGTCATTAATCAAGCCATTGACTATCAATATAAGCCTGAGCTGCATAAATCAGAGCCGGTTATTGGTGGCACAGAGTTGTTATTTAACACCACATATAGCGAAGAAGAGGCTAAGGCTTTAGTGGATTTAGGTAAAAAAACTGTGCAAGCAAAAAACTGCATGAACTGCCATACCTTGCTAGGCAATGGTGCTTATTACGCGCCGGATTTAACGAAAGCGTGGTTAGACCAAGGTTGGCTTAATACCGAACAACGCGAGCAACAAATGTTAGCGTTTTTACAAAATCCAGAGAAAAACGCACGCACATTCGGTAGCAATCGCAAAATGCCTAATCTAAAAATTACCGAAGACGAGGCTAAAGGCATTATCGCGTTTTTAAAATGGATGTCAGGCATAGACACTAACGGATTTCCTTATAACTTTAAAACGCTTTATGCACAGGAGTAGCGATGACTACAACAGAGTTATTAGCAAAAGCACAAGCACAATGGGCTAGATTCAACGCATGGGTGCAATTAGATAGTCAGAACTTAACACCGGGTCAGCAATTAGCGGTGCATTATTTTACCGTCGCAGTCATTTTATTTTTTGCCCAATTATTGTTTGGCCTATTAGCCGCAACGCAATTTATTCTCCCTGGTTTTTTATACGGCTGGTTAGACTTTAGCGTTAACCGTATGGTACACATCAACGCGATGGTGGTATGGATGTTATACGGTTTTATTGGCTGCATTTATTGGTTGTTAGAAGATGAAAGCGGTACCGATATTGTTGGGTTACAACTAGGTCGTCTTGCGTTTTGGGTATTGACGGGTGCGGTAACGCTAGTCGTCTTAGTGTATTTACTGGTGCAAATCGGCCCGGGCAAGGACTCTAGCTTATGGTTGATTAACGAAGGCCGTGAATATATCGAAGCGCCGCGTTGGGCTGATATTGGCATTGTTGTGGTCATGCTTATCTTTTTCTACAACGTGGTGGCAACATTTAGCAAAGGTCGTTGGTCAGGCATCGCGGGTGTATTGACGCTGGATTTAGTAGCACTGGCAGGATTATACGTTGCGGGTATGTTTTACATGGTCAATATCACGCACGATCAATATTGGTGGTGGTGGGTGATTCACTTATGGGTAGAAGCAACCTGGGAAGTGTTAGTCGGCGTGATTATGGCTTGGTCGCTGATGAAGTTATTAGGCGTTAAACGTCGCATCGTACAAACCTGGCTTTATATCGAAGTGGCATTGATGTTTGGTTCAGGTATTTTAGGGTTAGGCCATCATTATTTTTGGATAGGAACGCCAGACTATTGGCTAACCATAGGTGGTTTTTTCTCGGCGTTAGAGCCTATTCCGTTAGTCGCTATGGTGGTTCATGCCGTTTATGACACGGGCAGTCATGCGTTTAAAAACAGTAATCACCCAGCATTGGCTTGGATATTGGCCCATGCGTTTGGTAATTTTTTCGGTGCCGGTGTCTGGGGCTTTATGCACACGCTACCGCAAATCAATTTATACACACACGGCACGCAATGGTCGGCTTCGCATGGGCATTTAGCCTTTTTTGGTGCCTATGCTACGATTAATATCGCGTTTTTCTATTTAGCCATTCAACACTGGCGCGGCAATGTTTGGATGAGCGGCGGCATGACGCATCAATGGCGCTGGCAATGGGCGATAGGCTTACTGAATGTCGGCGTGGTAGGCATGACGGTTGCGTTATTAATCGCCGGTTACGAGCAGTCGTTTATCGAACGTGCCGTTGAAGGCTCTAGTTGGGCGGGCTATTTCGCCGCGCAAAATCATCCTAGCTTTCAAAGCGCAATGGTGTGGCGTTGGTTGTTTGGCGTGGTAACGCTGGCTGGTTTAGTGCTGTTGATTTGGGATTTGCTGACTATCGGTAAAGGCGAAACGCGTAAAGCCTTAGCCATTTCTGAAGAGGCAGCGAGCTCATAACTAGACAGCAAGCACATGGGTTGCATAAGATGATAGCTGTTCACTTATCGCTTATGCCGCCCATGTTGATTGCATTAAACAAACCTTACGACGTCCTTTCCCAATTTACCCCCGAACTACCCGGGCAACGAACCCTCGCTGAATGCGGTTTGCCGCCTAAAGTCTATCCGATAGGCAGGCTAGATCGTGATTCAGAAGGTTTATTGTTGTTAACCAATGAATCGTCCTTAGTCAGTCGCCTACTTGAGCCTAAAGCCGGTCATCCGCGCGAATACTGGGCTCAAGTTGAAGGTATACCCAGCGCTGAAGCCCTTGAACACCTGCAACGCGGCGGTTTAGAGTTGCGCGACCATCGCTGTTTACCGTGTAAAGCCTATTTATTAGCACACGAGCCTGAATTACCGCCTAGAACACCACCGATACGGTTTCGCGCTAATATCCCCACATCTTGGCTATCATTAGAACTCACCGAAGGCAAAAATCGCCAAGTTCGCCGCATGACAGCAGCGGTGGGTTATCCTACGTTACGCTTAGTGCGCGTGCGGATTGGGCAATATTATTTAGCTTCGTTAGCGCCTGGGGAGTGGTTAGAGTTAGGTACGCTAGAGCGGGAGCAGGTGTTACGCGTCAATACAATAGATTGATTATAAATGCTTTTGATATGCTAGTGCGTAGCTTGCAGTGTAAAAACAAAACGCCTATACTTTTGTATAAACAAACGTATCTACATAGTGAGGGCATAATGACAGTCCAAATACTCAAAAAATGGGGCAATAGCCCAGCAGTGCGGATTTCCGCAGCTATTATGCAATCGGCACAATTAAAGTTAGACCAAGCCGTAGAGGTTAGGTCCGAAAATGGTCGCATCATCATCGAGCCAGTGCAGCCAGTTTATACATTGGATGCTTTGCTGGATGGTATTACTGACGGGAATCGGCATGATGAAATCGATTTTGGCTACGCACAAGGACAAGAGCGGTTGTAATGTCCACAGCCTATACGCCAGATGCGGGCGACATTGTTTGTTTGAACTTCACGCAGCAAACAGGGCATGAGCAAGTCGGACGTCGACCAGCGGTGGTTCTCAGCCCGCAGGCGTATAACCATAAAACGGGTTTATTGGTTTGCGTGCCTATCACTAGTCAAATCAAAGACTACCCATTTGAAGTCGAGATTTTGGGCGCGGAAATTTCCGGTGCAGCATTAGCGGATCAAGTTAAAAGCTTGGATTGGCGCTCTCGGCAAGCCCAATACAAAGGCAAAATAAGCGAAGAAGAAATGCGCAATATCAAAGCCAAAATTGCTGCTCTGCTATCGCTTAAATGATAGCAATTGCTTATTTAGTTCATCACGAATATTGGACGAAAATTTAAGGGATACTTAGCTTGCGTTGACTAACAAATGAGATGTGCTAAGCAAAATGCTAAGTATGTGATAAAAGTCCTATTAGAATTGTGATAATTAACCCATTCTATAGTTTTAAGATAATGCCATTATTCATCCGCAACTTAGTATACACACTTGCTTTATCTGCGTTTAATAGCGATGTGTAGGCCGTTGTTTGATGATGTTTTGATATTAAGGCTAATAAATTAATGTTAGTTAGTGTTAAATTTAAGGTAAAAATATCTTTTAAACGATTATAGTTTCGGGTTTATAGGCTTTTAGGCTATTGGGCGAAGATGTTCAATTGACATGTATGTTTGAAATACCTGCTGTCCGAATCGTTTAGAGATAGGCATTTTTAACAATAATCCACAGAGGTTCAACATGAAATCGTTAACAAAAAAGCTTATTTTTTCTGTACTTAGTTTATTTTTGGCAACAGGTGTGGTTAATGCAGCGACCTGGACAATTCCTTTGCCAGACCATATAGGCCCTTTAAGCAGCGGTGATATTACTGAAACGTTTGCTTCACCCATTTCGGGTACCGGAACACTGAGTTTTGATCTTCTAGGTTATCTTACCCTGGATGGCGCTAATAATGGTTATGATGACACGTTTACCCTATCGGTTAACGGGACACCTATCCTAAGCGGTTTGTTTGCTTTAGGTGGTGGGGGTGAAAATCAGATTAACTTTATTCCTACAGGCTCTAGTGTGGATACCACAAACACCTTTCCAGGGATAATTACCTCAACTGGTGGGGATGTTAAGTTTATTCTCCCTTTAGTGTTAATCGCTGGTTTAAATTCTATTACTTTCGATTACGGTCAATTACAAGCGATAGGTGATGAAGCTTGGGGATATAAGGATGCAGTGGTTACGATAACACAAACGCCAATCCCTGCTGCTATTTGGTTATTTAGCAGCGCTGTTATTAGCATGTTAGGTATTTCGAAACGTTTAAAGCAAGCTAGCGCATAAAAGAAGCTGTCGACCGTATGTTAGTTTAATCTAAATACGGTCGGCTCAGTTAATTGCATGGGTTATTTGAATCTGCCTCTTTTTGTCACTTCCCGCCTTTATTTAATAGCTCAATCTGGTATCTTTGACCAGAGTAAAAAGCTCAAAAGCTATAACAGCAAATTCTCTCCAAATACGACTATTTTTGATTGCACTTCAGAGTTGACTCTGCGTTTGCAAAATACTGCGTAATTATTAAGCGAAAGCCATGATGAATGTATATTTTTTAACAGGCTTGTTAGCCAGTATGTTGGCTAATGTCGTGTTAGCCAACGAGTCAATATCTTCTGAGGCTACCGTGCTGACCTATAAAACAACCGGTAACGTTTTAGATTATGAATGGGCGCATAAGCAACATCGCTTAGCGGTATTGGTAGGAAGCCCAGCGCAGCCTGATACGCTGTTGGTGTTTGAGGCTAAACCTAATAGCCAGCCTCTGATACACACCTTTTCACCCGCGCAGCATCCGAATTGTTTGGCTTGGCTAAAAGACGATAGCGGTTTTTTATTGGCGATTAGCGCAAATACCCAAGATGAGACGGCTAGTATTGATGAGCTTTATCGTTATACGTTTAATGAGCCACGTGAACAGCCGATTTACGCCAACATAGAACGGCAGTTTGCTAATATTTTTGCAATAGACGTTGATGCGGACAGCGATTATTGGGCGTTAGCTTCAGCAGGTGAGGGCGTGACTGATGTGAGTATTTATCAACACGAACACCTGATTTTAAGCACTGAGGTTTTTCCTGCGTCAATAAGCCCGGTGTCATGGCAAGACCAGCATTTAGTCGTCCTGACCGATGCTTACTTAAATTATGGCTTAACCAACAAAGAACGCGAACAGGCTCTACAAGTTAATAACCGCATCCCTGATGGCGAGGTAAGACCTTATCTTATTGATGCTAAAACGCGCACCGCCACGCTTGATAATCGTACGAGTGACGAGCTAGAAAAATTAACAGCTGCGTCGTTTGATAAACACTATAGCGCTGAAATCAGTCAGGACACTAATGCAGTGACGATTAAGATTCGGCTTGAATAGTCAGTCGTGTTATTGCGCTTTGCATGGCAACAAGACCTGTCTCTTATACACATCTCCGAGCCCAC
>CAWUNX010000250.1:0-6113 GCA_963923905.1 uncultured Methylocucumis sp. | reverse complement strand
AACCATCGGGCTTTTTTAATTCTCTAAAATGAGAAAATTATTTCATCATTTTACGTTTGAACATGTCGTTCAATTTTTCATTGGTTTCTTGCGCGTATTGAGCAGCACGGTTAGCAGCAGACTCAGCAGCAGCAGCTCTTGAAGCAGCATCGTTAGCAGCACTTTGTGCGCTAGCAGCATCAGAAGAGGCTTGAGCAACAGATGATTTTAAGCTGTCGATTTGTGACTGTAAGTTTTCAATATCTGAGGTGCTTGCACAGCCAGCGAACATGCTAACAGCTAACGCAATCATTGATAATTTAACTACTCTTTTCATGTCGTTTTCCTATAAAAGTGATTACTACAAAGTGTACAACTGATTTTTATTTTATCATCGTTTTTTACATTTTCCAGCTTTTATTTTATCTTGACTAGCGTACCGGTATCGACTAACTGACTTAAATGGTCGATTTGACTGTTAGTTAGCGCAATACAACCATGTGTCCAATCAAAAAGTTTGTGAATACTGGCATCGGCACTGCCTAAACCATGAATGCCTATTTGCCCACCTAATGGCGTATTTTGCGGTGGAATTTGATGGTTCATGTGCGCATAAACAATGCGGTCATAGGTAGGATAATCAATAATTCGCTTAGCCAAGGCTTTTTTAGCATCTTCTACCGAAGGATAGGTTAAGCCTAAAAAGCGTTTAAATGAACTTCTCTCGCCTATCCAGCCAATTCGATATTCGCCATGCGGGGTAATATTATCACCTCTATGCATTTTAGAACCTGCACCACCTCGACCAATCGCGATATGGTCTAAGGTTTCTAGGGTAAAAGGACCTTTTTTCACCTCAATTTTACGGGCTTTAGTATCCACTAATAACCAAATATCATCGGGATAGTTAGTATGTGTCGCCGCATGACCAGACGCTAATGCGAAAACCGTTAGAAAAAAAACCAAGAAAAATTTCACTCTCAACATAATAAAATTAACACCGGAAAAAAAATTTGTTGTACTTTATTGTTTACACCCTGCCACTACCCGAAAGGATTTTTCACTATGCAAATAACAACGATAACAACACACGCGTATAACGACCAAAACCCAGGGACTTCAGGGCTTAGAAAAAAAGTCACTGTATTTCAACAACCCCATTATTTGGAAAATTTTGTCCAATCCATTTTTGCTAGTTTGACGGATTATGCAGGAAAAACCCTCGTCATAGGTGGCGACGGGCGTTATTTTAACCGCACAGCGATTCAAACCATTATAAAAATGGCGGTAGCCAATGGTTTTGGCGAACTTATTATAGGTCAAAGCGGGATTTTATCTACCCCAGCGGCATCACATGTGATTAGAAAATATCAAGCCTTCGGCGGGATTGTATTATCCGCCAGTCATAATCCAGGTGGCCCTAATGAAGATTTCGGCATTAAATATAACACCAGCAATGGCGGCCCTGCCCCGGAAAAAGACACGGCTGCGTTTTATCAACATAGTCAAGCTATTGAACACTATAAAATAGCGGAATTTGACGACGTTGATCTCGACACCTTAGGCGCATTCACTATCGATAACGTTAAAGTCACTATCATAGACCCAGTCGCTGATTATGCTGAACTCATGCAGTCTATTTTCGATTTCGCGTTACTCAAGCAAAGCATAAGCTCTGGTTATATCAGCTTATTGTTTGACGCGATGCACGCCGTTACCGGGCCTTATGCTAAACGTATCTTTGTTGATTTATTAGGCGCGCCAGCCGAATCGGTCATTAATTGCCAACCCTTAGAAGATTTTGGCGGACACCACCCAGACCCTAACTTAGCTCATGCTGAAGAATTAGCCGCCGTGATGTTTAGCGACCATGCGCCTACCTTTGGCGCAGCGTCAGATGGCGATGGTGATCGCAATATGATTACCGGCAAGCATATTTTTGTAACACCCAGCGATAGCTTAGCTATTTTAGCCGCTAATGCACAGTTAATTCCTGCGTATAGCAAAGGCTTAAGCGGTGTGGCGCGCTCTATGCCAACGAGCCAAGCGGTAGATAGAGTCGCAGCTTATTTGAATATTCCATGCTTTGAAACGCCTACGGGCTGGAAGTTTTTCGGTAACTTACTAGACGCTGGAAAAATAACCTTATGCGGCGAAGAAAGCTTTGGTACAGGCTCTAATCATGTCAGAGAAAAAGACGGCGTTTGGGCGGTTTTGTTTTGGCTTAATTTAATCGCCAAAAAACGCCAAACCGTCGCTGATATAGTGTATGAACATTGGCAAAAATTCGGTAGAGATATTTACTGCCGTCATGATTACGAAGCAGTCGATTCGACGATTGCCGCAACGATTATGCAACGTTTACGCGACTTAATCATTAGTCTTCCCGGCCAGACCTTTGGTAACTATGAGGTAAAGTGTGCTGATGAATTTTGTTATCACGACCCCGTTGACGGTAGTGTGAGTAACAATCAAGGCATACGAGTTATTTTCACCAATGGCTCACGCATTGTATTTCGTTTATCAGGCACTGGTACAGTAGGCGCAACGCTGAGAATTTACTTAGAAAAATACGAACCTGATGCCGATAAGCATCAGCAAGACAGCCAGATTGCATTAGCCGAATTAATCGAATTAGCTGAAGAATTCTGCCAAGTTAAAACATTAACCGGCAGAGCCAAGCCGGATGTGATTACCTAAGCTTAGCAAGTCGGGTTAACCTGTAGCGGTAGCATAAAGGCATAACCCGACACTATGTGCAAATGGGCGTCGGGTTACGCTGGCACTAACCCGACCTACACAACTTACACATCCTTATGTGCCACCCCATGAACAACTACAATTAATAATACGCCTAACGCAATACCAATAACCTGCTGCACAGACGTTTTGCTATCAGTTTTTTTATGTAACATGGGAATTAAATCCGCGACGGCAATATAAATAAAGCTCGATGCCGCTAAAGCCAAAATATAAGGCAATAACTGTCGCATAGACTCTAAACTAAAATACGCCAACAACCCACCTAATACCGTCGCCAAGCTCGATAATACGTTATAGTAAAATGCTTTTGCTTTACTGTAACCACTGGTCAACAAAATTGCAAAATCGCCGACTTCTTGCGGTATCTCGTGCGCCGCAACAGCAAAGCTGGTAATAATACCCAATTGTATGTCGGTGAAAAACGCGGCGGTAATTAAAATACCATCGACAAAATTATGAATACTATCACCTAAAATAATTAACAAACCGGCTGACGTATGTGTATGGCTATGTGAATGCTCAGGCTCCTCGCTATGCGCTTCACAGCTTTTAGAATGACAATGCCGCCAAATTAATAGCTTTTCTAAGATGAAAAACAGCAAGATACCGACCAAAATAGTCGTCGTTAATGCGGGTACTTGACTGGCTGGCGCATCCGTTAATGCCTCTGGCAATAAGCCAATAAACGCTACCGTTAACAACGCACCAATAGCAAAGCTAATGCCGTGCGGCAAAACATGCTGGCGCTGTTGTTCTGACAACAACAAAAACAAACCTGCGCAAATCACGCTTAATACGCCACCTATGGCGCAAAAAATTAAAATCAACCCTAACAACACTTACTGCTCTCTCCAAATTAAGCTCACCATTCGCCCGGTTTTGTGGTCACGACGATAAGAAAAAAAGTTTTCTTCATCCGTCATCGTACAAAAGCCTCCACCATGAATCGCCTTAACACCCAGATGTGTCAACTCAATACTCGCTAAACGGTAAATATCTGCTAACCATTTACCAGGTGCTACGCCCAGATGAAACGCAGCGTCATAGTCATTAGATTTATGTAAAAAGGCATTACGCACCTCATCACCCACTTCAAAACATTGAGGACCAATAGCAGGACCTAGCCAAGCTAATAGTTCACGCGTCGCTAATGCCTTTACTGTATTGCTAATGACGCCGTTGACTAAACCGCGCCAACCGGCATGGACTGCCGCGACACGGCTACCGTCGCAAGAACACAGCAACACAGGCAAGCAATCCGCCGTCATCACGGCACAAACCACGTTGGGCTGTAAGCTAAAACTAGCATCTGCCACAACGACTCCGGAGACATCGGCAGCATTAACGCAAATAGCGCTATGCTCTTGTTGCAACCAGACAGGCTCGCTAGGAAGTGATAATAGCTGACGCAGACAGTGACGATTTTGCCTAACCTGCTCAACATCATCACCGACATGCTGAGCCAAATTTAAACTATGAAAACTCCCGGTGCTAAAGCCGCCCCACCTTAATGTCGTTGCAGCATGAATCGTCACCGGTGCGGGCCAATCAGGCCGCAAAAAACCATTAGCACTCATTGTCGGCTAAAGCAGCTAATAAGCTTGTCATATCGTCAGGCAAGGCTTGTTCCCACTCCATGTAGTCACCTGTTTCAGGATGTACTAAGCCGAGCTTAGCGGCATGTAACGCCTGACGCTTAAAATTTCTCAATTCATATTCTAAGGCCTGACCACAGCCGGGAGGCATTTGGAAGCGTCCGCCATACACGGGATCGCCTAATAACGGATAACGAATATGCGCCATGTGTACGCGAATTTGATGGGTACGACCAGTCTCTAATTTCGCTTGAATCAACGTATGATGGGTAAAGCGTTGCACAACGCGATAATGCGTTATTGCAGGCTTACCCGATTCTCTGACCGCATAGCGTTTTCTATCGGTAGGATGACGGTTAATCGGTTCATCAATGGTTCCGCCCGATGTCATCCGCCCTCGTGTAATCGCTAAATACTCTCGAACAATTTCGCGTTGCGCTAGTTGTTCAACCAGTTCAGTATGAGCAGGCAAAGTTTTAGCCACCATTAATATACCGCTAGTATCTTTATCTATCCTATGCACAATACCGGCTCTGGGTAAGGTCTCTAGGCTAGGATGATGATTTAACAATGCGTTTAACAACGTGCCGTGCCAATTCCCAACTGCAGGATGCACGACTAGCCCCGCAGGTTTATTAACGATTAATAACGCATCATCTTCGTAAACAATCGATAATGGAATAAATTCTGGTTCAGCAGTGACCACAACTTCAGGCTCTGCATCTAAGCTAATCCATTCACCGCCTTCAAGCTTATCCTTAGCTTTTAGCATTAAACCATTCACCTGCACTCGACCGGATTTTACCCAAGTTTGTAATTTACTACGCGAATAGTCGCTAAATAATTCGGCCAAAACCTGGTCTAAACGCATACCCGCCATAGCAAACGGGACTTCTGATGTTAATTTAGTCATTGATAGTTGATTTATGTATGTGGTTTCTTTAAACCTAAACAGCTATGCCTTACGCTCGTAATCGATTTTATAACAGGTATCGGGTATACTAGCCCGCCATAGCAATCACAGCTGTAAAACGCTACCGTCGCCGCAAAGCTTGAACACGCCCCCTAACCCCACCGTAAAGCAGTCGTACAATATAACATTACTATGCGTTTATTTTTAATTAAAATTCTTTTGCCTTGCGCATTGAGTTTGTTGCTCACTGGCTGCGAATCATTAGGCGGCTTATTTTCTGACTCTGACACAACGAGTGCCAACCAAGAAGATGAATACGGTGGCTGGAATTCCGAAAAATTTCGTAGCGAAGCGCAAAAAGCAGTAGACGATGGTAATTATGAAAAAGCCATTAAATTATACGAAGCCTTAGAATCGCGCTTTCCATTTGGCGAATATGCCGCGCAAACCCAATTAGATGTCGCTTACGCCTATTATAAAAACGGCGACCCAGAAAACGCTATTGCAGCGACAGACCGGTTTATCAAGATTAACCCGCGCAGCCCTGGTGTTGATTATGCCCATTACCTAAAAGGCTTGATTAACTATAACCGTGACATCGGTTTTATTGACCGCTTTTTGCCTACTGACACCTCGCAACGTGACCCAGGCAGCGCTAAAGAGGCTTATAATAATTTTGACGAATTAATAAGACGCTTTCCACACAGTAAATATGTTGAAGACGCACGTTTACGCATGATTGCATTAAGAAACAACCTGGCTATGCATGAAGTACATGTCGCACGTTATTATTTGAAACGTAAAGCTTATATTGCCGCAGCCAACCGTGCATCTAACGTCATTGAAAATTATCAGCGCACACC
>CAWUNX010000249.1:0-6117 GCA_963923905.1 uncultured Methylocucumis sp. | reverse complement strand
CTAGAGGCTACGCAACAAAAATTAGAATCGTCTCCGGCAGCGTCTAGCTCCAAATTAGAAGCAGAAGCTGAACAAATTTATTTACGCACACAACTAGACGCACGCGCGCAAGAGCTAAAAAAGTTAGAAATAGAAGCGTTAAGCAACCCCGCGCAAATTGAGCTACTTAAGGCGCAGCAAACCTTGCTAAGCCGTAAGAAAAATCAATTAACCCCTATTATCGCGCTCATCGAAACCCGCTTAACTGACAAAAAACAAACTGAAGCGCAAAAAACCGAAGATGAGCTAAGCCATACAGAGCAAGCCTTAGCCGGCAAGCCGATGGTTATCCAAACCGTTACACGCGACAACATTCAATATAGTCGTGAATTACAAAACGTTAACGAAAAAATCGACAGCTTTCTTCAGCAAAAAACCAAGCTAGAAGCCCAACTCGCTGAGATGGATAGTGACTTTAAAAATGCTGAAAAGAAAATATCGCTAGCCGGACTAAGCCCTGCGCTAGGTAAAATTTTACGCGAACAACGGCGCAATTTACTGAGCGATGTACAACTCACCTTAGAAACCGAGGCCATACAAGAAGAATCCGCGCTGTCTAGCTTAGCGCAGTTTAAAGTAGAAGATAGACTTAAAGCCCTAACCGAGCTCGATAGCGAAATTAATCGCTTATTAGCAAGCCCTAATTACGCTGCTTTACCGATAGAACAACACAAACAGCTAGAAACAGAATTACGCGAATTATTAACCACTCAAAAAGAGCTACTCAATAAATTAAATCTGGCCGATACCTCGTATTTGCGCACACTGGCTGACTTCGACTTCGCGCGCCAACAACTCAACACCTTAGCCAACAAATTCTTAGTGTATTTAGATCAGCGTTTATTATGGGTGCGCAGTTCCGCACCGATAGACGTGCATTTTCTTAACGAGTTATTCCATGCCGTCGAGTGGCTGTTATCACCGTTTAACTGGCTTAAAATAACCCAAGACGGGGTGAAAATCGTCTTAGACAGACCGGTCCTGTGTTTTCTCGGCATCATAAGCTTAATCGCGTTATCGTCCTCTCGACGCAAACTTATTATGCAGCTCGCCTCAGTATCGGAACGCGTTGATAAATTATCAACTGACCGCTTTTATTTAACCCCTGTCGCGCTTGCTTACACGCTATTACTGGTCGCCCCCATACCACTATTATGTTACGGCGTAGGCTGGCTACTTAGCACACAGGCTTATGTCGATAATTTCAGCCGTGCGTTGGGTGTCGGTTTACTCCATGCCGCCACGCCTTTATTAATCTTACAGTTTTTTTATCGGTTATTTGCCGCCACTGGCATTGCGCGTAAACATTTTCGTTGGCAAACTGAAACCACACAATTATTACGCCGGCAAATCGCCTGGATTCGTTTAGTCTCCATCCCGACTATCTTTATCATTCATGCGACCGGCACGGCAAAATTATCCGCGCATAGCGATAGTTTGGGACGAGTTGCGCTAATGGTAAGCATGTTAGCATTAGCGTGGTTCTTACATGGCCTATTAAAACCGCGTAGCCCGATTGTGTTACGCTTAGTCAATCTCTATCCACGCAGTTGGCTGACGCGTTCGCGTTATCTCTGGTACCCACTCGCCGTCTTAGCGCCGCTGATTATCATCGCTTTTGCCGTCGCAGGCTATTACTTAAGCGCGTTAGAATTACAGCAAAAAGTCATTGTTACTTTACGCATGGTGTTTCTCGGCGTGCTAGTCCACGCCCTAGTATTACGCTGGCTAAACTTGGTTAACCGCCAACTCGCCATTGCTAATGCTAAACAAAAACGCCGCGCGGCACTCAGCGAAAGACATCACACACCGTCTAGCGCAGAAGACCATCCGCTACCTGATGAGCAATTACTCGATATTCCTAAAATTAACGCCCAAACGCTAAATTTATTAAATGTCGCGATTGGCTTTAGTTTATTTGTCAGCATTACCGCCATTTGGAAAAATATTTTACCGGCGTTTTCATTCCTAGATGACATTGTGCTCTGGCAACATCAAGTCATCTCCGCTGATAAACAAGGCAGCTTAGAACCGATTACAGCAACGAATTTATTATTAGCAGGCCTATATATTTTCGTGGTCACCGTTGCGATACGCAATTTCTCAGGCTTTATGGATATTCTGCTGTTCCGGCGTTTAAGCATTGAGCCGGGCAGCCGTTATGCAATTAATCAACTTGCCCGCTACGGCTTATTTACTATGGGCTTTATCGCCGTCGCCAGTGAATTAGGCGGTAGCTGGGACGAAGTGCAATGGTTAGTCGCCGCACTCAGCGTAGGCTTAGGTTTTGGCTTACAAGAAATTTTCGCCAATTTAGTCTCGGGTATTATTTTGTTATTTGAACGCCCAATACGCATTGGCGATACTGTCACGATTAACAATGTCACCGGTAAAGTCAGCTTGATTCAAATGCGCGCGACGACCATTATCGATTGGGACCAAAAAGAGCATATCGTGCCCAATAAAACCTTTATTACCAATCAACTGGTCAACTGGACCTTAAGCGATGCGATTACTCGCGTCGTGATTCCGGTCAGTATTAGCTCTAACTCAGATATAGAGCTAGCCCACCACGTCATGTTAGAGACGGTTAAAACCACGCCTATGGTGTTAACAGACCCCGAACCTAGCGTCGTATTAACGGGTTTTGGCGATAATGGCTTAAATTTCACTATATACGTTCATGTCAACGAATTAGGTCATAGACAACAAGTCACGCATCAAATCCATGTGCGCTTATTAGAAGCGTTAAAACACAACCATATCGAAATTCCTTATCCCAAACGCGAAGTCCATATTCGCATGAATGCCGACCCCGTTGATTTAAAACCAGCGACGGATAATTCTGAACCACATCCGCAAGCTAATTGACATATTGAGCTTAGACCAGTAACTTAGCCACTTTTTGACGCCACCGACACGAATGGAACAATTTCATAGAATCAGCCGCTTACCGCCTTATGTTTTTAACATTGTTAACGAGCTAAAAGCAAAAGCGCGCGCCGCCGGCGAAGACATCATCGATTTCGGCATGGGCAATCCCGACCAGCCCACGCCTAAACATATCGTCGATAAAATGATAGAAGCTACGCTTCGCGAAGATACGCACCGTTACTCTATGTCTAAAGGCATTCCAAGACTTAGACGCGCGATTTGCAATTGGTATAAAACCCGCTTCGACGTTGACTTAAATCCCGATAACGAAGCCATAGTGACCATAGGCTCGAAAGAAGGCTTAGCCCACTTAGCTTTAGCCACGTTAGGGCCAGGTGATGTGGTGTTAGTCCCTAATCCCGCCTACCCTATTCACCCTTATGGTGTTGTAATTGCCGGTGCTGATTTACGCCATGTGCCATTAATTCCAGGCGTAGATTTTTTTGAAGAACTGCATAAAGCCATTATCGAAAGCTGGCCTAAGCCTAAAATGCTCATCATCAATTTTCCGGGCAATCCCACGGCGCAATGCGTAGAGCTGGATTTCTTTGAAAAAATTATCGCGCTGGCTAAAGAGCATAATATCTGGGTCGTGCATGATATTGCTTATGTCGATATTGTCTTTGACGGCTATAAAGCCCCGTCTATATTACAAATCGACGGCGCTAAAGACATTGCCGTAGAATTTTTCTCTATGTCTAAAAGCTATAACATGCCAGGCTGGCGCGTAGGCTTTATGTGCGGCAATAAAGAATTAGTCGCTGCGCTGGCACGTATCAAATCCTATCTCGACTATGGCACGTTTACACCGATACAAGTTGCTGCCATTGCAGCACTAGAAGGCCCACAAGACTGTGTCGCAGAAATTGCCGACATGTATAAAAAACGCCGTGACGTGTTATGCGAAGGCTTAAACAGCACCGGTTGGCCGATAGAAAAACCCCAAGCAACCATGTTCGCCTGGGCAAAAATTCCAGAGCCTTACCTGAATATGGGTTCGCTAGAATTCTCTAAAAAATTACTCTTAGAAGCCAAAGTCGCCGTCGCGCCCGGCATCGGTTTTGGCCAATATGGCGATGACCATGTTCGCTTTGGTCTCATCGAAAACGAGCATCGTACCCGCCAAGCCATACGCGGCATCCGGGCAATGATGAAAAAAGATCAAGTTATTTAATTAAACACTGCGCTGGCATAGCCCCAGCGCACTTTTAATCACCAGGATTTATTATGAAATTCACCCCTTGCCAAGACGCGTGCACCTATGAAGGCACACATTGCGAAGGCTGTGGCCGCTCACATGCAGAAATCGCCGAAACCAAAAAACTGGTTAAATCCTTAGTCGAATTTATTCGCACACAACAATACGATAATAGCGATGATTTTTTAAATGCTGTTTGTAAAAGTGTGAGAAAGAAATTGACGTTGGGGGATAAGCCAACGTAAGCGTATACTACACCTAAGTTAAATAACTTATGTACGGCTACCTTATAGAGGTATTTCTTAGTGAATGACGATTTGTCTACAGAAAATAGCGTTCCTGATCAGCGGGTCGATGAAGGCGGCATTGATTTTCAAATTATTAAAAGAAGTATCAATAACGCCGTTGACTTGAAAACATATTATCAAGCTCTTCTGATCCACAGAAAGCTTGAGCGTGGATGGTTCTTTCAGTTTGAATTTGTCTGGAGGGTAGTGATCGGCGGAGCGGCAGCTGGAGCATCCATACTTGTACTGTATATGACGTTTATTGGCACTACACTAAATTCAGCAAGCACCACACTAAATTCAGCAAACACCACACTAAATTCAGCAAACACCGCACGCGAATCGCTTAAGACTGCTAACGATTTGCTTAAGAAGGATAAAGAACAAGTCGAAAAAGAATTAAAGACGGCTGACGAAGAACGAAAGAAGGCCATAGATAAAAAAAATGAAGCAATAGAGGAACGTAAAAATGTGCTCGTCGAACGAGACGAGGCTATAGATGAAAAAAATAAAGCCATAGAGGAACATAAAAATGCGATCGCCGAACGAGACAAGGCTATAGATGAAAAAAATAAAGCGCGTGAAGCTTACGAAAAAATTCAATCTGAACTTGAGAACGCCAATAAAAAAGTTGAGCAAATAAGGTTTTTGGGTACGACTTGGCGAACCGGGGTTGCATATAATAAGCCCGAGGACATGACCACCAACTATGGAGAGTCCTTCATTAGCCATCTGATCCATCATAAGAATTGCGCCTCAGATGACAATGCTAGGCCTTGGAGCTTGCGCTTTACTTTAGGTGCTAACGGTCAATTTGAATTTATTGCAACGTCTCGCGTGAGGCGTTATTTTAATACATGTAGTGGCAAGGGGCTCTGGGCACAAAATAACGATATTTTAGAATTGATGTTCTGTATGCCGAAGGAGGCCTTGAATAAAAATTCCAACGTGTGCAGAAAGTCCCCGCTTGTTACATTCAAAGGCAAGATCCCTCCAACAACGATTCCTGATGAAATCATGTTCGATAATGAAAATGCTGAAGGTAGAATCCCATTTAAGCAGCTAAAAGATATATTTTGGTAGTATTCCCAATTAAACCCCTGCAAAAATAAAGCGCGTAATGTGCAATAACATCAACGTATTGCGCCGTATAAATAAACCCACCCTCGGCTGTCTATGGCGTAGCGGAAGCCACTGCAACCGAGCAGCAAAGAGCTAGCGCCTGGTCTAGCAATGAAGCCATAGAAAGTTCGCGGTTAAAAACAGAAGCGGACTCATTTCAAAAATTGTGCGGTGAAGTTGAATCCACGCTTTGGTAGTTGCCTCGTCCAGCGCATAAATCAACGCAGCTCACTTGCGTATGCAGCTAATAATCGGCGGAGATGCTTTAGACCAGAGGGTCTCCGTTGTAAATGGCGTTCCTTTGCGTTAGTTCACTTGCCAATGACCGGATTTTTCGGACCGATACGGGTAATCAGGCCTTGCTGTACCGGCTTGCTGCATGAACTCGATAAAAACCGTGCAATCGCTAACTTTATTCGCTTCGCCCAGCGCCCGGTAATAAGCGTGTTGCTGGTCGCGGATGATGCTTTCTACCGGCAAATAAGCCATGACCTGTCTCTTATACACATCTCCGAGCCCACGAGACCAGAGAGGATC
>CAWUNX010000248.1:0-6138 GCA_963923905.1 uncultured Methylocucumis sp. | reverse complement strand
ATTCTACAGTATACCCCTTTTTTGTTCAGCAATAGTTGTGCCGAACTGTATTGGTGCTTGGCTGATCACCGATGGGTAATCACCAAAAAAAGCTTTGATGTCATTTTGTAAGCTGTTGTCTAAATGCTTGTAAGGTTTGCGTCTGGAAAAGGTTTGCAAGGCAAAATAGCTCAACAAGTCGTTGCTGCGGGTTTGCCGTGCTTGTTCCAGTAGCGTTGCGTCGGTGTATTCCTGTAAATAGCGTAAGGCTTTATTGAGCGAACCAAAGCCTTCGGTCAACGCTATGGGATTATCAATTTCGTTTTTTTCGGGCAAGCGGCCTAACATCAAGGCTTGTTGCCAAAGCGGTTCTATCAACGCTTGGTGCACTTGCTGCCGTTGCGTGGCGCGTGATATTTTTGGGGCTTTGAGTAGTATGGGACGGGTGGATAGCCGTAAATAATTCCGGGTGCTACGTTGCCGACCCAATAAAAAGCGTTGTTCGGCATTGGTATTTTTAAACACATAAAAGATGCCGGGGGCGACTGGAATAGCTTCCTTGTCCAGCACATCTTCCAGAAAACCTTTCAATTCGGCTTGGCTGAAATACTTTTGGAACGTACCGCGTTGTGTTAGCACACCGTCATTAAACGCTTGGCCTTTATAAGCGTTTTGATTGACTAGCATCGCCGAAACCACTAACAGGCGTTGGCTTAATTGATAGGCGCCAGCCAGGGCTTCGATACGCTCTTGAATATCTTCAATGACATTGATGACGAAGCCTAAATTGACTATATCGGCGGTAAGTTTAGGGTTTTCAGGCGCATAGTGCGGGTCCCAGCCGGAGACATTGATATTGTTGACAGACAAGTTGCGTATATCGTCACCGCGCCCACAACCGTAGTCAAAAACCGACAATGAGCCGTCTAAATAACCATGCCGGGCCAGGCACTGCATGGGGGCTGACAAGTTGTTGCGTGATAAGGCGGTCAGATGTCTGGCGACCGCCATGGTTTCAGCGTTGATAGCCGCATCGTCGCCTTCTTGATTGCCTATAGCGACAAATTGACCGTTTACCAGTTGAAAACCACTAGCGGCAATCAGCGTTTCCCAGTTTTTTTGGAAACCAATGGTCACGGGGTTATCGAACAGCCCTAATTGTTCGGCTGTTTGTGTCAGTTCACGGAATTCGGCTTGGCGTGGATGAGTGGCAGGAAGCAGAAGTTCTTTGCGGTGTAGGATAGGTGGGTTGAATGAGTGTTGATAGCTGCGCTTTTCGACTCGCCCGTTTGTTAAGTCAATTCGGTAACTATAAGTCAGGGCAGGGAAGGGAGAATCCACAAAATCGGCATAAAACAATAGGGACACATAGTGACCGTCGCAGGGATATTTGATGACGTTATAATCTTTGTCAGCCTGTAAATGGGTTAGGGCTTCGGCTTGGGTAATCGCGTCTTGTATGTGCCTGCCTTGTGATGCTGTCAGACTACAATGCCAGTAATAATGATTAAGAACTTTTTTGCCCAGCATAGTTAAGCTGCCGCTAGCTGGCGTAGGCGAATCACGGCTTCGCAAATATTTTGCCCGGCTTGTTCGATTTCGTTTATGGTGGTGTAGCGGCCAAAGCTAATCCTGATTGCCCCATATAACTCATCTCCCTCAATGCCCATGGCTCTGAGTACATGGGAAGGTTCAAATGCGCCGCTGTTACATGCCGAACCGGTGGACATTGCGACATGGTCGCGTAATGCAATCAGTAAGGCATCGGCGCTGACACCGTCAAAACTGATATTGACGGTATGCGGTACGGTTTGTTGTTGGTTGCCATGCCAATGGACGCCTTCGAGCTTAGCTAAGGCGTGGTGTAATGTTTGGCGCACAAGCCAGCAATGTTCTGCATCGGTTTCTTGTCTTGCACAGGCCAGGGTGAAAGCCTCCGCCATGCTGATGATTTGATGAGTCGGTAAAGTGCCAGGCCGTAAGCCGTATTCTTGTCCGCCGCCATAGTGCAAAGGCTTTAATTGCGTGTTTTTTCGGTTACGGATATATAAACAGCCGATACCTTTTGGGCCGTAGAATTTATGAGCGGATAGGGATAAAAAATCAATCGGTATGGCTGATAGGTCTAGCGGTACTTTACCTGCACTTTGAGCCGCATCAACATGGAAGGCGATGCCTTTTGCTGCTAGCAGATGAGGTATGTGCTCAATGTCTTGCATGACTCCTGTTTCGTTATTGACGTGCATCAGCGAAACCAGTACCGTTTTGTCAGTAAGGGCATTGAGAATACTGTCCATGGTCAATAAACCATCTCTATCCGGTTGCAAATAGGTAACGTTAATGCCTTGTGTTTCAAGGTAGCGGCAACAGTCTAGTACGGATTTATGCTCACGGGCGGAGGTAACGATATGATTGCCCTGGGTTTGATTGCTTAGCATGAAACCATTAATGGCTAAGTTGTTGGATTCCGTTGCACCCGAGGTAAAAATAATGTCTTTAGGGTTACAGTGTAAGCCATTTGCCATTTCTGAACGGGCTTTGTCAATTGCTGAAGCGGCGTTCAGGTCGTAGCTATGCTGGCTTGAGGCGGCATTAGCAAAGCTGCCAGAGTTTGTCAGGTACGGCAGCATTGCTTCGACAGCTTCTACTGCCATCGGCGCTGTTGCCGCGTAATTGAGATAGACCGGTGTGTTCAAGGAAATAACGCCATAGAATGGATGGTGGCCTTACTTGATTTCGTTACCAAGACCTTTCAGGTTTCAATCTGAAAGGTCTACGGGTTGGCTGAACCTTAGCGAAAGTTGTTACCCATACTTGCGCTTAGGCATAAACCGGAAACCGTGCGCATAAATTAGCCACGCGCGCTTTTACGGCTTCGATAACGCTAGTATCCTCAATGTTATCCATCACATCACACATCATCTGAGCAATTTCAATCATTTCTGCTTCTTTAAATCCACGCGTGGTCGGTGCGGGTGTGCCTACGCGTATGCCGCTGGTAACAAAAGGCGATTGTGGGTCGTTAGGGACAGCGTTTTTGTTAACGGTAATATGGGCTTGGCCTAGTGCAGCGTCGGCGGCTTTACCAGTAATACCTTTGGCAACGAGAGAAACGAGCATTAAATGATTGTCTGTACCGCCTGAAATAACGTCATAGCCGCGCGCGATAAAGACTTTCGCCATGGCTTGTGCATTTTTAATAACTTGTTGTTGATACTGTTTAAATTCTGGCTCCATGGCTTCTTTAAATGCGACTGCTTTAGCGGCAATAACGTGCATAGACGGGCCGCCTTGTATGCCTGGGAAGATATTCGAGTCGATTTTTTTCTCTAACTCTGGGTTGCTACGTGCCAAGATTAAGCCGCCGCGTGGGCCGCGTAACGATTTATGCGTGGTGCTGGTGACGGCATCAGCATAAGGTACCGGGTTAGGATATAAACCTGCTGCCACTAAACCGGCGACATGCGCCATATCGACGACTAAATAGGCATTGACACTATCGGCTATCGCACGGAAACGTTGCCAGTCCCAGATTCTGGAATAGGCAGAGAAGCCGGCCACAATGACTTTAGGTTGGTGTTGTTTAGCTAGCGCTTCGACTTCTGCGTAATCGATTTCACCTGTTGTCGCATCTAAGCCATATTGTACGGCGTTGTACAATTTGCCTGAGAAATTTGGTTTAGCGCCGTGGGTTAAATGGCCGCCATTCGCTAAGCTTAAACCTAATAAGGTATCGCCGGGTTGCATCATCGCCATAAATACCGCCATATTGGCTTGTGAGCCAGAATGCGGTTGAACGTTGGCATAATCGGCTTCAAATAACGCTTTTGCGCGGTCGATAGCCAATTGCTCGACAATATCGACATATTCGCAACCACCGTAATAACGACGCCCCGGGTAGCCTTCTGCGTATTTATTGGTGAGTTGCGAGCCTAGTGCTTGCATAACGCGTGGGCTGGTATAGTTTTCCGAGGCGATAAGTTCGATATGGTCTTCCTGGCGACGACCCTCTTGTTCTATGGCTTGAAATAATTCGTCATCAAATTCGGCAATCGTCATAGATTGACTAAACATAGTATGCTCCTTGGTGGTATTCAAAAAAACTAGGGATGTATTAATAAAACTTGTAAATCAGCAACATTTGTGCCAGTTGTGCCTGTTAACAATAAGTCGCCCGAGCTTTGTAAGGCGTGATAAGCGTCATTGTCAGCCAGTCTTTCGGTAGGATTTAAGTCGGCAGCTAACATACGGGTAAAACTGTGGGTATCGACTAAGCCGCCTGCGGCATTGGTTGGGCCGTCTCGACCATCGGTACCGCCGCTTAACAAAGCCCAATTGCTGGTTAAGCCGTATTGGCTAGCCGCACAAGCAAATGCTAAGGCAAATTCTTGATTCCGCCCGCCTAAACCTTGACCCGTGACTGTAACAGTGGTTTCACCACCGGCTAGCAGGGCTAAGGGTTTATTCAGTGTTTTGGCATAGGCAGCGAGTTTTTCCGCTTCAAGTCTAGCTTCGCCTTGCAGGTGGGTTTGATAGATTAGCGTTGGGTAATCTAAAGCACTTGCAGCCTGTTGCATGGCATGTAGGCTTACGGTATTGCTACCTATTAGGCTATATCCGGTTTGCGCAAAAATGGCGTCGTTGGGTTTAGGTGTTTCGGCGACTAAGCCGTTTACACCGCGTTGCAAATGGTTTTGCACACTGCTGGGTAGTTTGAACCATAGCTGCTTATCGTGTAACACACTAACAGCATCGGCATACGTCGTTGGGTCAGGTACGGTCGGGCCACTGGCGATAGCGCTTAAGTCATCGCCTAACACATCCGATAGGATTAATGCGTGTAAGTCGGCTGGCATGGCGAGCTTTGCTAAGCCACCACCTTTTAACACAGATAAATGTTTGCGTACGGTGTTGATTTCATTAATCGTAGCGCCGCTAGCTAGTAATAATTCAGTGACTTGAATTTTTTCGGCAAGACTAATGCCGTTAATAGGGTAGGGAATTAAAGCCGAACCGCCGCCGCTAATTAAGACTAACACTAACTCATTTTTTTGCACCAAACTCATGCGTACGGCGATACGTTGCGCCGCATTGAGACCCGCTTGATCGGGTAATGGATGACCAGCGCTTAATAACTCTATATTCGGATAGTTAGCCGCATTCTCATAATTAGTGACGGCTATAACGGGCGGTTGCAGTAAGTGCGCTGGAATTCGTGCTAAGGCTGCCGAGGCCATTAAACCTGCCGCTTTACCGAACGCAATCACATGCACTTTCTGCCAAGCGCGGCTACGCATGTCACCGTTAGCTAAGCTAATAGCCAACTGTTCGCCCTCTGTATTTAAAGCTCGATTCAGTGCTAGTGTAGGGTTAGCAGCGGCGACACCGGCAGCAAATATTTGCTGGGCATGTTGTCTAAGTTCCGCCAAGTCAGCCATGGGTTAATTAAGCCATGGCTTTGGCTAAGGCGTAGATTTTCTCGGCATCAAAAACTTGCTTATTGTCCTCAAACAATTTGGCAATACAGGCACGATGTAATGCTAGTTTTAACGCGCCAAAGCCTATAGCGCCCCAAACAATTTTGCCATGTCGGTTAACACCTTTATCCATCATATCAGTGCCACCAATGCCTAACGGTGGTGTCGCATTGGCATCCGCCATGAGTTCAAGCGTTGGATTATCTCGCCAGTGTTCTTCGCGTAATAATTCTATGCCAGCCGCGCCAGCCGCTAAGACAATATGCGCGCCGTTAATAGCTTCAGCTCTAGCTTCATGGTCAACGGCTTGCACGGGCGTAATGCTAACGCCGAAGCGATCATGCATCAATTGACAGGCTTGTTCGGCTTTGGCTAATTGCCTGCCGGTTAATGATACTTCGGCACCTTCTTGGGCGAGCATTACCGCTGCTCGTTGCCCTACAGGGCCAGTCCCTGCTAAAACGACGGCTTTTTTACCGCTTAACACGCCGCTACTGCCTAATTTAGCCACTGCCGCTGCTGCTGTCGTATTGCTACCATTGCTATCGAGCATGACCGATACTTGAAAACCTGGAAAGAAATGGCTTTGCACCGCGTTAAATAATGTTTGCCCTTTGGCCATATCGCTGCCACCGACAAAAATCGCGGTATTTTTCTTATCTTTGGGGGCGCGAGTGAATAT
>CAWUNX010000247.1:0-6142 GCA_963923905.1 uncultured Methylocucumis sp. | reverse complement strand
AAAGCAAAATAACCGTACTCGATTCATCTATAGGTAAGGTGTTAGTATTTGGAAAATAGGGGTTTTCTGGCGAGCACTAGTTAGGTTAGTAGGAAAACATTCTATTTTTTCACATAAGAATAATTTTATAGTTGCTTAGAAAAAGATTCGCGCTAATAATGACAATGGAATGCTAATGTTAGCTTCCATGCAGCTCTATTTAACAGATGTTCGTTAATAATGCCCGATAAACTTTTAAACTAAAGAGGCCCTATTATGAAAAAAATTTTAATCCTCTGCTTGCTGGCACAACTTTTACCTATTACCGTTTTTGCTTCTGAGGGGAGCGGAACGCAATCTGGTAGTACATCGACAAAAGAATCTAAGGAGGATTCAGGCAGTGGGCAAGGCGGTAGTGGTAGTATCGTGGATTTTTGTAGAACCCATACTTGCTAAGGAGGCATAATGAAAATTAGATATATCTTATCGTTAGCCTCGGCAATTATCTTCCTTAATGTCTGTTCAGCAGCTGACCCTCATTGGATTTATGAGGAACAAGCCGACTGGGGGGCATTGGAATCGGAAGATGCCGGTTTAGTGCCACCTGCTAATTATCCTTATGCTGAATGTTCGATTGGGCGTAAACAATCTCCGGTTGATTTAATTCGCGCCGATATTACCCAAGTTACAGAAAACAAATTGAAATTTGAGTACACCACTAATCCATTATCTATTTCAAATAATGGGCATACTGTTAAAGTGAATGTAGCCAATGGAAATGTTAAAATTGGCGCAACAGCTTATAGCTTGTTGCAGTTCCATATGCATGCTCCTAGTGAACACACGATTAATGGCCATCATTACCCATTAGAAATACATTTTGTGCATGGAACACCCGATGGCAAATTAGCTGTCGTCGGTGTGTTTGCAAAAATAGGTGGAGCTAATTGGGCATTGCAAAAAGTGTTAGATAACACACCTGATACTTTACAAGATGTTGCCCCAGAAGGAATTACCTTTAATCCAGTAGACTTAGTTCCTGCTCATTCCTTACCGGCAACAAGCTCATTTTTTACCTATTCCGGTTCTTTAACAACACCTCCTTGTACTGAAGGTGTGCAATGGTATGTATTGAAGACCCCAATCGAAATTTCTGCTGAACAACTTGCGTTATATCAAGAAAAATATCTTGCTGGTGCTAATAAGGCTGCTGCTGATGCTGGTTTACCTAGTGTCAGTGAAGATGGTAATCGTTGGGTGCAGCCACTTAATGGGCGTATCGTGGTTAAATGAGGCTGCCGGTTACAACACATTTTATGTTACCAATATTGTTGAAAACTTTCGATGGTTGAATTAAACCAGTAGAACTCAATCGTCACGCCAATGTGGCTTATTCAGAACAGAAAACGCAGGGATGCGTTTCTGTTCTATTGCGACCTTGCGTATAGAAAACCCGGATTTCAGACTTGTAGGCAACATGCTTTTCGTGCCCTATGTGGCTAGCTTCGCGTAAGCCACCATTAACCACTTAATAGGCCTTGTTTTCCTGCGAATTTAATTTGCAAACGTTTTTGCGCGCCTTCGCCCTCGATTTGAAGAATAACACCTTCACCAAAAGTTGCTTAACCACTTTCTGTCCCAGCCCGTAGCCCGTAAAGCGGTTTCGCGACAGAAAACCGCCATCGGTGTTGTGCCCCGAAATAGCGGATTGCCTTTCGGCGAATCGGCTATACTACGTTGTTAAATCTGTTCTTTAAGTACCCAAAAGTTTCTAACGCTGTAATACCCATTCTCTTCCACTTATAGTTTGTAATGTGCATAAAATGCAACCTAAAAACCGAAAATTTGAAGGTTCAAAGTCTATTATCGGTTAAGCTAGCAAACTCCTCTTGCTATCGTTTGTTATGTTTAAAACCTCAAAAGATACACTTGACCCTGCTGATTGGCAGGCATTTCGCCGCGATAGTCATCAAATGCTTGATGACATGCTCGATCATCTGGAAAATCTGCAAACCAAACCGGTCTGGCAACAACCGCCCGCTGAGCTATTATCCGATGACTACGCACAGTTAACCAGCGACGCGACCGAACTAAAAGACCTACATCAGTGGTTTATGGCGAATATCGTGCCGTATAGCGTGGGCAATATCCATCCGGGTTTTATGGGTTGGGTGCATGGGGCTGGTACAGTGGTCGGTATGGTAGCGGAAATGCTGGCAGCAGGGTTAAATGCCAATGTCGGTGGTCGCTATCAAGCACCTATTATCTTAGAACAGCAATTAACCCAGTGGCTTAAACACCTGTTTAGCTTTCCCGATAGCGCCGGGGGGTTAATGGTGAGTGGCACATCGATGGCTAATTTAATCGGCGTATTAATCGCAAGAACTTGGTTTTTAGGTAAAAACAGTCGCCAACAAGGTTTACAGCAAAGCGCTAAACGCTTAGTCGCTTATAGCTCTAGCAGTGCGCATATTAGCTTAACGCAAGCCTTAGAAATAGCTGGCTTAGGTAGTGATGCACTACGCTTAATCCCGGTTAATAGCCAATTTCAACTCGACATTAATGCACTAAAAACAGCCATCATGGCGGATAAGGCTAACGGTTTTGCACCTTTTTTAATTGCCGCAACGGCGGGTAGCGTCGATGTCGGTGCAATAGACCCGTTGCCTGAATTGGCAGAACTCGCGCATCAACACGGTTTATGGTTACACGTCGATGGCGCGTATGCGGCATTAGCTATCTTATCACCGGAATTAGCGCCATTATTGCAAGGCATTCAAGCGGCGGATTCGCTTGCGTTCGATTTTCATAAATGGGGGCAAGTCCCTTATGATGCGGGCTTTATTTTGGTAAGAGACCAACAACAGCAACTGGCAACCTTTGCCTCGCCTGCTGCATACCTGATGCGAGCTGACCGAGGTTTAGCCGCTGGTTCACCGTGGCCTTGCGATTTAGGCCCTGAATTATCGCGTGGTTTTAAAGCGTTAAAGACTTGGTTTACGTTGAAAGCATATGGCACTCAAAAACTAGGCCACGTCATCTGGCATACTTGCCAGCTAGCCCACTATTTAAAGGAAAAGATTTTGATGTGTGACAAGCTAGAATTATTAGCACCGGTTACACTAAACATTGTCTGTTTTCGCTATCGAGCGGAACAGGCTGATGCGGTCAATGCTAAAATTGTTATTGCATTACAAGAATCCGGTATCGCGGCGCCGTCTACAACTAAAATCAATACTATGTTAGCCATTCGCGTCGCTATTTTTAACCATCGCACCACTGAAGTGCATATTGATGCTATGCTTGATGCTTGCCTACGATTGGGCAAGCAATTTTCTGGCTAACGCTCATACCGAGGCTTTTATGACAACAGAATTACCCGATTACGCAAACCGGCCTTTTATTGGCCTTGCGCCATTAATGGCTTCTGCCTTGGCCGGTTTCGACCTCGCACCCTTAGGTTCATTATTATTAGAACGCGTTAAAACCGAACCAAAACCTGAAACGTTAATCGACATTGCCAATATTTTATTCCTACGCGGTTTTCCAGAGCTGGCGCTATCGATACAAAAAGAAGCGTTAAGTCAACAGCAAATCTATCAGCCACCCATCACTGAGCAGCCCATTCAACTCCGTTTACTAATGCTAATGAGCGCGGGCGATTTAATGGCTAATACGCCGTTAGAATTTTTACTTCAACACAGCGATATAGGCTTATCTCAAGTTTATGTCACTGAAACGTCGTCTTTAACTGAAGTAGTACCCGAGCATGATGTGGTGTTCGTCGCTGTTGCCCAATCAGATGCTAATATGGCGTTATTAAACAGCTTAACTGACAAGCTGGCTAATTGGCCGAAACCCGTGATAAACAAACCGGAAGCGATTAGCTTATTAACGCGTAACCAAGTCGCAGAGCGTTTACAAGGCATTCCTGGCTTAGTAACACCTGAGACATTGCGCGTGACTAAACATGAACTCATTGCCGTTCATGAAATTTTAACCGACGATGATTACCCCCTCATTATTCGCCCTGTCGATTCTCACGCGGGACAAGGCTTAGCTAAAATCGATAACTATTCCACCTTAATCGAGTATTTAAGCGCAGAAAAAGCTGAAGAGTTTTACCTAGCCAGCTTCTATGATTATAAAAGCTCGGATGGCTTATACCGCAAATACCGTATTGTACTCATTGCAGGCAAACCGTATTTATGCCATAAAGCCATTTCCGAACACTGGATGATTCATTATCTGAATGCCGGCATGGCTGATAACGCTGATAAACGTGCCGAGGAAGCCGCATCAATGGCGGACTTTGACCAAACCTTTGCAGTAAAACATGCTAGCGCGTTACAGCACATTGCTGATAGTTTTAGTTTAGATTACTTAGGCATTGATTGTGCTGAAACACCCGATGGACAATTATTAGTGTTTGAAGTCGATAGCTGCATGATTATTCATAATTTAGACCCGATTGATGCCTTCCCTTATAAACAAGACGCTATGCAAAAAGTCTTTGCCGCGTTTAGGTCATTGCTAATTAATGCTAGCCAACAACATTAAACTAAACGAACTCTCGCTTAAGCCACCATCGTTACCTAATCTAATAGACTTGTTAACGACAGGTGGCGACTGGCGTATTACGCTAGCCCCCGATACTGGGGTAAACGCTTATGGCTACGCCGCTACACCCAACCCGAGCGCTTATGCTTTTGGTTCTAGCACCTGTTCACAAATCAGCGCGAGGGGATTTGAGCAGAGTTTGCAGCGCCTACAACACTTACAAGAGCGATTAAATGCTAATGATTTCATCTCGGTTTATGATGATGAACTCGAACAGCTTAGGCAACGCTTACACAGGCTATTAACCTTACCTCAGCACACCGACATTGTTTTTTCACCTTCTGGCACTGACGCGCATGGTTTATTAGCCAGGCTTTTAGCTTATCGCGTAGCCAAGCCGCTGACGATTATCATGATGGACAGCCATGAAACCGGCCGTGGCGTGGCGTCCGCACTTATCGATAGTCAAAATGATGCGTTAAAACCGATATTACATAGCGTAAGGTTAAGACAAGCGGATAGCCAACTCAGACTTTATCACGAAATCGACACCGAAACAGAAGCGCTTATCGTCCACGCGCTAAACCATCAGCATCATGTGTTACTTATCATGATTGACCAAAGCAAGACAGGCCTTATTGCCCCTAGTCTTGCCTCTGTGCTCGCGTTAAAACAACGTTACGGCGACGCATTAACTGTATTAGTCGATGCCTGCCAATTTCGCTTAGCGCCGGATACGTTGTCATTGTACTTAAAACAAGATTTTATAGTTGCCGTGACAGGTTCTAAATTTTTAACCGGGCCTGCTTTTTCCGGCGCGTTATTAATACCCGAAACCTGCGCACAATGGCTAAAAAGCAAAGCCTTGCCTAATACGATAGCTAGGCTATCAAATGGCGCCGAATGGCCTAACACCTGGCCGGGACGTGAACAGCTTGGCCTTAATACCAACTTCGGTTTGTTACTGCGTTGGCACGCCGCGCTTGATGAGCTTGAGTTATTGCTAAATTTTTCTGATACTCAGATTAGCGGGTTTATTCAACGGTTTCAGCACACACTAATAGAGACAGTGAGCCAATACCCAGCCCTAGAATGGGTAACCACGCCAGAACCTAATCGACAAGCACTCACTACATTCAAACACTGGGATAGCTTAGCGACGATTTGGACGTTACGATTGCCCAGGTATAACGAAGCGCAAGTGCTAGCGTTTTATCAAACCTTACAACAACGACATTACCAACTCGGCCAGCCTGTGGTTATAGGCACTCAGGACAGCACACGCGTAACGGGTTTAAGATTGTCGCTAAGTGCTAGGCTCATCGTCGAAGCGCTAGCTGACTCCGAGCAAACGGTGATGGCAAAAGCCGTTAAAACACTGACTAAGCTTGCAGGTGATTAGTAAAAAAACAACAAAAAGGTATTATTATGCAAACATATAACATTCATGATGCTAAATCCCAATTGTTGCAGCTAGTGGAACTAGCCGCTAAAGGTGAGCCATTCATTATCGCAAAGGCTGGCAAGCCTTTGGTTAAAGTCATCGCATTGAATGCGTCAGAAATTTCCGAAACTAAACGGTTTGGTTTTATGGCGGGGCAAA